>JAQBTY010000180.1 GCA_027624735.1 Pseudomonadota bacterium
TACTTCATTCTCAACATCCCCCTCCTGGTTAATAGAGAGCAGATGTTGCAGCGACCCATTGAGTCCACACCCCAAAGCGGAGTTTCCCGCCTCTGACACCGGATAATCTCTGTGGTATCGTTTGATCCGAAGTATCCGGATATTACCGAAGAGGGATCGGATGGGTGGCTCATCGGGCCAGATGAAGCTGGGGATGTTCTACTGGCCGTGCGGGCATCACATTGCTGCTTGGCGGCACCCGGACAGCGTCGCCAATTCGGGCGCCAACCTGCCGCATATTATCGAGCTCGCCCAGCTTGCCGAGCGCGGCCTGTTCGACATGTTCTTCATGGCCGATTCCGTGTCCTTCTGGCGCGGCGGGCTCGACGCGATGACCCATGATTCCTACGGTACCTGGATCGAGCCGTTTACGCTGATGGGCGCGCTGGCGCAGCATACCAAGCATCTCGGCGTGGTCTGTACGGCGACCACCACCTACGATCAGCCGTTTTCGCTGGCGCGGCGCTTTGCGTCGCTCGATCTGGTCAGCGGCGGGCGCGCCGGCTGGAATCTGGTGACCTCGGGCAACAAGGCGGAAGCCGACAGCTTCGGGCTGCCCGAACACATGGAAAAAACCGAGCGCTACAAACGGGCCCATGAGTTCGCCCACGTGGTCCGTGGCCTGTGGAACAGCTGGGGCGACGGCGTCTTTGTGCGCGACAGGGAATCCGGCATCTATTTCGACAAGGACAAGCTCCAGATCCTGGACCATGAGGGTCCGTATTTCCGCGCCCGCGGGCCCCTCAACGTGCCGCCGTCGCCGCAGGGCGAACCGGTGATGGTTCAGGCCGGTGCGTCCGATGACGGCCGCGAGCTCGCGGCGGAAACGGCGGAGGTGATCTTCGGCGCGCAGCAGACCCTGGAGGGCGCACAGGAATTCTACGCCGATGTGAAGAGCCGTATGCTCGCCTACGGCCGCAAGCCCGACGATCTTAAAGTGATGCCCGGGTTACTGGTCTGCGTCGGGGAAACCCATGACGAAGCAGTGTGCAAATACGACATGCTGCAGGATCTGATCGATCCGGTCACCGGGCTGCAGCTGCTGTCGAAACGTCTCGATTACGACCTGTCCGGCTTTCCCATCGACGGGCCGCTCCCCGACATCCCGCGCAACAAGATCTCGTCGACCCGGGTGGATCTGTTCGTGGAAATAGCCCAGCGCGAAAACCTGACCATCCGCGATCTCTACCGTCGTGTCGCCGGCGCACGGGGCCATTATGAAATCATCGGCACGCCTACTGAAATCGTCGACATGATGGAGCAATGGGTGACGGAAGGGGCCTGTGACGGTTTCAACATCATGCCGCCGGTGTTTCCCGCGAGCCTGCGGGACTTTATCGATATGGTCGTCCCCGAGCTGCAGCGCCGCGGTCTTTACCGCACGGAATACAGCGGGACGACGCTGCGCGAGAACCTCGGACTGACGCGCCCGCGCTGGCCGTCCGGGCGCGTCACTTAGGAAGCAGCCGTGCCTGGCGCCCCAAGGGCCCCGCGGGAAAGAGAAAGGCTCTATCTGGTTATCGGTTTGGCCGGCATGGTATTGCCCCACGGCATGAGGGCGACGGCGGAGACCGAATTTTGCGGCGAGCCGTCGATCAGCTTGTCGCTATAGGCCAGATAGACCAGCACGTTTCGCTTGGCGTCGAGAAAGCGGACCACCTGCAGCTTTTTGAACAGGATAGACCGGCGGGCGCTGAAGACTTCTTCCGACTTACCCGGCGCCGCGATTTTCGCGACGAACCTGATCGGTCCCACCTGGCGGCAGGCGATGGACGCGTCAGACGTGTCCTCCGCCAGCCCCAGACTGCCCGTGATGCCGCCCTTGCGCGCCATGGACAGAAAACAGGTGACGCCCTCCACCTTGGGATCATCGAACGCTTCGATGGCGATCTTGTGGTTTGCGCCGAGCAGTTTGAACGCGGTATCCACCTTGCCGATTTCGTCGGCAACCGACGGGCCGATCATAACAAAAATTACAGAAACACACGCAAGAAGACGACGGATCATCAGGTTATCCTTGGGAAGGGAGGGTACTTTGATATTGCCTAGATATTGGGCCCCGCCGTCAAAATTAAAGGGACAGCCTTTGCAGACCATTCATCCCGCCCATTTCAATTATTACTGTCATGGCCAGCGCTCACATGGATTTGAAGCAGCGCAGCACGGCGTCGCGGGATTTCCTGGCGATTGCTTCATCGTAGGCGGGCTTGCCCGGTGTCGAGAAATTGTGGGCGCAGCCTTCATAAACCACGATCTCGGCATTGGGATGGCCGGCGTAGGCGGCCTTGATGGCATTGACCTCGTCCATCGGAATGGACGTGTCCTGATCGCCGAAATGATAGCTCACCGGACAGGTGATCCTGTCGGTCTCGTCCAGGTGAAGGCCGATCTTGGTGCCGTGGAACGCCGCTGCCCCATTGACGCTGAGGCGTGCGGCGCAAAGATGCGCATAGCGCCCGCCGAAACAGTATCCGAGCACGCCGATTTTGCCGTCGCACTTGGACCGCGCCTTCAGATCGTTGACGAGGTCTTCGATATCGAGCATGCCCTGGTCGGCATCGTATGAGTTATAGCGGGCCTGTGCGATTTCCCGATCCGCCGTCGGGCCGGGATGGGTGCGCCAGAAGATATCGGGAACCGACACCACGAACCCGTCGGCGGCCCAGGCGTCGGACAGCATTTTCATGGTGTCGTCGACGCCGCCGATCGCCGTGATCAGCAGAATGCCCGGGTAAGGGCCGTCGCCCGCCGGCGCGGCCAGGTAGCCGTCGAAGGTCTCGTTATTGCGTGTGGTGTAGGTGATGTCTGAGCTGGGCATGGCGTCCTCCTGATCGGGGAACGGTACCGCCACTGTTGGCGTCGCGCAACTAAGCCGCTTGCCCGCCTGTGATCTTCTGTTCCTCGAAGAGGGTCTGGAACGTCATCTCGCGTTCGATCACGAGAATGCTGTCGGCGGCGACCTCCGTCCAGGTGGTAAGATCGCCATCCAGCGGTTCCGAGGCGACCAGGACATTAGCCCCATTGCGTTGCCAATAAAGCGACGGCGGTATGCCGGACGTGGCGTGGCGACAGGTATAGATGGTTTGTCCGTCGGACAGACAGATGGTGAGAACAAGCGGCTCCACGGCGCCTTTCGCCTGTGCCAAGTCGGTGATCTGGCGAATGGTTGAACGGATGGCACGCAACGGATCTTCTGCAAGCCCGTTCTGGATCATCAGCAGAAAAAACAATTCGCTGTCGGTCGATCCCCGCCGCAATTTGAACAGGTCGTCATGCAGCGTGCTTTCCAGCTCCCGGCGGCAGAGGTGATAACCCCCGATCTGGCCGTTATGCATGAACAGCCAGCGGTCGAACGCGAACGGATGGCAATTGAGCCGCGTCGTCTCGGTGCCGGTGGAGGCCCGGACATGGGCGAAAAACAGGGATGACTGGATTTGTTGCGCGAGACCCCGGAGGTTGAGATCGTTCCAGGCGGGCAGGACTTCGCGATAGAGCCCCGGTTCAGGCCGCATTCCATACCAGCCGATGCCGAACCCGTCGCCGTTGGTTCGGGAGGCCCCGTGCCGGCAGTCGAGGCTTTGGCCGATCATCGAATTGGTCGGGGTTAGAATGAGATCTTCGAGAAAAATCGGCTCGCCCCGATAAGCGATCCAGCGGCACATGAAAGCGGGCTCCTGACGTTGCCCTTAACAGGCCCTGTCATCTTGCTCCTTTGGCGTTAAGAAAGCTTCTATGGGTGGCGGTCAGGCGCAAATAACCGAAGGTAAGGACGCCACCCGGTCCGCGGCTATTGATCCAGCGTGCTTTTGGCGAAGACTTCCTCGAGCGTCACCTGCCGTGCGGTCAGGCTCTGTTCGAAGGAATAGAGAGTGGCCGCCTCCAGGGTTTCTCGGTTTGCCCTGATGCCATGCTGAATGAGCGGTTCACTAAGCGCATCGAAGGTGGCCGCATCGATCAGTCCGGCCGCGCGGTAATGTTCGATATGTTCGATCCGCTGGGCGTTGGCGATATCATTGGCCGCATTGAAAGTCTTCAGAATATTGAGCACCGCCCAGGGATTTGCCTCGGCGATTTTCCGCCTGATCACCACCGTGTGATTGATCGGGTAGATGTTGGTCTTGCGCCAATAGCGCAGCGCCTCGGCGGAGGGGTCCGGAAACAGCGGTCCGAAATCGGGGTGGTTGTCGAGATCGGCCTTGCTCCGGTCGATCAGATTATTATGGGGTAGGTACAACAGCGTCGCGTCGAGTTCCCCATCGAGCAGCATCTGTCCGATATTCTTCTCAAGCGGTATCTGATTGACCGTCACGCCGGGCGGGGCTTCGAACCCGGTGGACCCGCCATGGCTGGTTGCCGGCAGCCGTTCCATGAAGAATTCCATCTCTGTCTGATCGACGCCGAACTCGTGCTTGAGAATACCGCGTGACCACAGCGCCGCGGTTTGCTGGAATTCCGGCACCCCCACCCTCCGGCCGCGCATGTCCTCCGGTTTCTCGATGCCGGACGATTTGCGCACCACGATCCAGTTCTGGAAAAAATGGTGGGTGGTGAAGATCGGAATGCCGACCCAGCGGTCGTCGCCCCGCGCGATGGCCTTGATCAACGATGAAAAGGACATCTCCGATACGTCGAAATCGCCGAATTTGAGCTGGCGCCAGAACAGTTCCGACGGAAATACCTCCGTCGGAATCCAGTCGATGCCGTCGGGCGATAGTTGACCGTCGAGAATAGGCCGTGTGCGCGGATTGCTATCCATCGCAATACTGAGCTGAAGTTTCATGATGGCCTCCCGTCCATATTGTTTGTAAAGCACCAATACCACAGGATCACGGGCCTGCGAAACGGGCGCCGACGCCTATCCCCAAACCCATCGGAAACGGGTAACGTAGGGGCGACAACGGCCACGAGGGAGGGAATGCGATGGCGCTGATTAAACGGGTCGATCATCTCAACGTTCAGGTTCCGCCGGAAAAAGAAGACGAAGCCAAGGTTTTCTATGGCGATCTGATGGGACTGAAACAGCTCAAGAAACCCGATAGCCTGGGTCCGGCCGGCGGGCATTTTTGTCTGTCGGAGGATCCCTGGTACGAGCTTCATCTCGGTATTGCGCGGGGCACCAGCGTGGCCGATATCGATATTCAGAATCAATTACGCAATCATCTGGCGTTCCAGGTCGACGATCTGGCCGACGCGCGCGCCAAATTCGAAGCCGCCGGGGTGGAAATCATCGAAGCCGGCGCGGCCTATTCCGAAGAGCGCGATTTCCATCAGGAGCGGTTCTTCGTCCGCGATCCCGGCGGCAATCTTCTCGAAATTCTGGAACCAAGGCGCGCGTATGATGCCGTACCGCATCCATAGCCCGGCGAAATTAGTAAAGTAGTGGCCCCTAATCCTGAGAGGAAAAATTAAGATGAAATGGACCGACCGACGCGAAAAATACCGTGCCGTCCTTGCCGGCGATGACTGTGTCCATCCGGGCTCCGTGTTCGATCCGCTGTCGGCCCGCGTGGCCGAGGATCTGGGGTTCGAGGTCGGTATGTTCGCCGGCTCGGTCGCGTCGATGGCGGTGCTTGGCCTGCCCGACATCGTGATGCTGACTCTGACGGAATTCGCCGATCAGGCCTATCGGATTTGTCGCGCCAGCAATATGCCGCTGATGGTCGATGCCGATCACGGCTATGGTAATGCGCTGAATGTCAGGCGCACGGTGGAGGAGCTGGAAAATGCCGGGATCGCCGGCCTGACCATCGAGGATACCGAACTGCCGCAGGCCTTCGGTACGGTCGGGTCCACCCGCCTGATTTCCATCGAAGAAGGTGTCGGCAAGATGCGCGCCGCGCTGGATGCGCGCCAGGATCCCGATCTGGTGATCATCGGACGCACCGGGGCGCCGCAGATCACCGACATCGGCGATGCGGTCAGGCGGATCAAGGCCTATGAAGCGGCCGGCGTGGACGCGGTGTTCATATCGGGCGTGAAGACCCGCGACCAGCTCGACGCCCTCTGCGAGGCCGTCAGCCTGCCGGTGATGCTGGGCGGCAGTGGCACCGGGCCGGCGGACAGGGAAACTCTGGGCAAAATGGGGGTCCGCGTTTCGCTGCAGGGTCATTACCCGTTCATGGCGGCGGTTCAGGCCACTTATGAGACGCTAAAGGCGTTGCGTGAGGGCACGGCGCCCGAAGATATCACCGGGACGGCGTCCGACGACACCATGAAGCACCTTACGCGCAATGCCGATTTCAAGCGCATGATGAAGGATTATATGACGGACTGATGGGTCGGATCGGTCACTCATGACCTATAAAACCCGTGTCTGGATCGTCGTCGCACTCACCTTGGCTATTGGGGTCGGTACTTTATTTATCAATCCCCTGCCGCAGGATCCGGCCTATCACCTGTTCGCCGATCGGCGCGGTTGTCTCGGCATCCCCAATTTCGGCAATGTCGTTTCCAATGCGGCGTTCACCCTTGTCGGCCTGATCGGGCTGGCGGTTCTATACGGCGGGAAATCCCTCGATCAGCGCCGGTCTCTTATTGATACGCTGCCCTTTGCGGTGTTCTTTACGGGTGTCGCATTGGTTAGTGCGGGCTCGGCCTATTATCATTGGCAGCCGGATAATGACTCGCTGTTCTGGGACCGTCTGCCCATGACTGTCGCGTTCATGTCGATTACTGCGGCCGTTGTGGCCGACCGTATGCACAGAGCGGTGGGGCAGAAGATCGTTCTGCCCGTACTGCTCGTTCTCGGCGTCGCGAGCCTCGTCTACTGGTCGCAGTCCGAAGCGGTGGGCCGGGGCGATCTGCGCTTTTACTTCCTGGTCCAGTTCCTGCCGATCGCTTTGATTCCGCTTATCTGCTGGCTGTTCCCCGATGCGCGCTACACCAAACGGCGCTACATCCTGGGTATGATCCTGTGCTATGGGGTCGCCCTCCTATTCGATCGGTTCGATGGCGCCTTCTACGATCTGACGCAAGAGACGATCAGCGGCCATACGGTGAAACATCTGATCGCCGCCGTCGCCACGATGTTTGTGATTCCCATGTGGCGGGCGGGTAATATTGGCAATCAAATTCAAGCCTGACTAATTGTTTTAAAGGGGTTTAAAAGAATGCCCATTCGATCGCCGATCTGAAAGTGCCCATACGATGAAAGAAATAGACCGTATCCTGATCGTCGGCGCCGGCCTGGGCGGACTTACCGCCGCGGGATGCCTTCTGAAAGCGGGATATAATGTGCAGGTTTTTGAACAGGCGCCCGCGCTTACCGAAGTAGGTGCCGGCATTCAACTCAGCGCGAACGCCATGCATGTGCTTTATCACCTCGGCATCGGCGAGGCGATTTCCAGCAAGTCTGTGCGGCCCGAAGCCTATGTATTCCGCCTTCATGATACCGGCGAAGAAATCCAGCGATTTGCGTTGGCCGATGAACATCTGAAACTGCACCAGGCACCCTACAATCAAGCACACCGGGCGGATCTGCATGACGCGCTGGCGGACTGTGTGCGGGGTCTGAAATCCGATGCGATCCAGCTCAACAAGAAGGCCACCGGGTTTGTCGAAAACGCGGATGGGGTGACGCTACAGTTCGAAGACGGTACGACGGCGCTAGGTGACCTCGTGATCGGCGCCGACGGCGTGAAATCGGTCATCCGCGATCAAATCTGCGGGGCGGTACCGGCGACCTATACCGGCGATGCTGTCTGGCGCGTGACCGTGCCGGCGAACCAATTGCCGGATGATTTCATGGATAAGGTCATGGCGGTATGGCTCGGGCCAGGGCTCCATGCCGTCTGTTATTACATACGGGGCGGTGACTTACTGAATTTTGTCGGTGCCGTGGAAACAAACGATATCGGCGAAGAATCATGGACCGCCAAGTTTCCTTGGGAAACTTTCAAGGCGGATTTCGCCGGCTGGCACGAAGACATCCAGACCATCATCGATCTTGCCGACAGGGATGCCTGCTATCGTTGGGCGCTTTTCCGCCGACCCGTTGTCGAGGGATGGAGCACCGGACGCGCCACGATTCTGGGCGACGCGGCGCATGCGACATTGCCTTATCTGGCACAGGGCGCCGCCATGGCGATCGAAGACGGCGCGGTTCTGCCGCGGGCATTGAAGCAGGCCGATAGTTTGACTGGTGCGCTTGACCTATACGAACGGAACCGGCGCGACCGGACGGCACGGGTGGTCGAGCAGTCCGACGAAAATCGACGGTTATTTCATCTCAAAAGCGTGGACCATATCCGGGCGGCGTTCGCCAATCGGGATATGGGGGCTGACCGCAACGGCTGGCTTTATTCCTATAACCCGATGACGGTTGAACTCACCTGACCGACAGGTTGTCGGCCAAGTCACGTTCCGGTTAGCACGACTACTGTCCGGTAGGAAATTTGTGGTTCCTCTGGAACAAAGGCAGGGGTCCCGTTTCCGATGATCTGGTCGGTACGGAACACCAAACTCGACCGCTTTTTCCGGTTGTTGCCTCATACCCAGCCGTCATCCCGGACTTGATCCGGGATCCACGTCTTTCTTCTGTTCTTCCGTCATTTAGGAGCGAAGAAAAAACAAAACTCGTGGATCCCGGATCAAGTCCGGGATGACGACGGTGTGTGGATGTTACTTGCCGGACAGTAGTGGGTTAGCCTGAATTATTCACGACACGGCGTGAATTAGGTGGTGAGCATAGATTAACCTGTTGAAAAGTCGT
>JAQBTY010000181.1 GCA_027624735.1 Pseudomonadota bacterium
TGACGTTCGCAGGCAATGTTCCAGTGGCGCGGGCGACCCTGAGCGCGTTCAGTTTGCTCACGATGACGCCGACAACGTTTCCCGAAGTGTCCAGTAGCGGACCGCCGCTGTTGCCCGGCTGAACGGGTGCGGTGATCTGCATGATGCGCCGGTCATCACCCGGCCCAGTGAGGGCGCTGATGATGCCCTTGGTGACGTTCAGATCAGAGGACAGGAGGCCGTGTAGCGGGTAGCCAGCGACGATTATGTCATTGCCTGTGCGGATGCCGACTAAATTGGCTTGCGATTGGTAAGGCGTACCCGTAGCCTCGTTGGATGCAAAATAGCCTTGTCAGATTAAATTGATCTGGTAGTCTTTTTGCTGGTTGTTGCCTCCTTGCGTCGTGTCCTGCCTGGTCGAAGCCAAGCAAACATTTGTATAGTGCCTAAACTCAAGAAGGTAAGGCCTGCGAAAGCTGGCGCAGGGTGTTTGCTCTGACAATGCCAGAAAATCAACGCTTCATACACAAGATGCAAGGTGATGGCAGTTGAAATGGGTTCGACGGGAAGCCTACCGCGGACGTGATGGGACAGCTCAATTCTAAAGTCGCCATCGTTACGGGCGGAGCGCAGGGTATCGGGCGCGCGATCGCTAGCACCTATGCGGCTGAGGGAGCGCGGGTAGTAGTCGCCGATCTTCTCTATGATGAGGCGGCCGCCCTGTGCGAAGAGCTCAACGACGCGCATGGCCAGTCCAACGATGTCGTCGCCTTACCGGTCAAGACCGACGTGTCGGACAAAGACAGCGTCGAGGAGATGGTTGCCCGAACCACGGAGGCCTTTGGCCGCGTCGATGTGTTGGTCAACAACGCTGCGCTCTGGAAGGCGTTGAACCGGCGCAATTTCTGGAAGATTTCACCCGAAGAATGGGATCAGGTCTTTGCAGTTAATACCCGCGGACCCTTTCTATGCAGTGCCGCGGTGACCCCGGTCATGCAAAATCAGAACAAGGGAAAAATCATCTGTATCGGGTCTGCCACCATTTGGACCGCCCAGGCCACGCTGACCCATTATGTGAGCTCCAAGGCAGCGCTGATCGGCATGGTACGGTGCATGGCGCGGGACCTCGGGCCCTACAACATATGCGTCAACATGGTCCATCCGGGCATTACCGATTCCGGCGGAGTGGATCGCGACTATTTGGAGGAACGCAGCAAACTGCGTTTCATACCTCGGGTGCAAGAACCAATGGACCTCACCGGAGCTTGCGTGTTCTTCGCCAGCGACGCGAGCGACTTCGTAACCGGGCAGCAACTCAACGTCGACGGCGGCATCGTCATGGCATAAGGGACGGGAGATATGGTTACTGTCGGCGCATCAAGCTCATCAAAGTCCCTCAAGGACAGTTGGTATCCAGTGGTCCTGAGCAGCGAGGTGAAGGACAAGCCGGTCGGCGTCCGTCTGTTGAATACCGAAATTGTGCTTTGGCGCACAAGAGACGGTGTGGCGGCTTTTCGCGACCTCTGTATTCATCGCGGGACGCGGCTGTCGCTCGGCAAGACCGACGGCGAGCAGCTGACCTGCCCTTACCATGGCTGGTGTTACGATAAGGATGGCGCGGTGGTGCGCATCCCCGCAATTCCCGAAGACCGCAAGATACCCGAGCAAGCGCGGGTCGAAAAGTTCAGGTGTACGGAACGGTACGGGCTGGTATATGTCTGCCTGGGCACGCCCACCACACCCATCTATGAGGTCTCCGAGTTTGAACAGGATCGTTTCGCGACCCACATCCTGGGCCCGGTCCATTGGAACATTGGCGCTGCCCGTTCGTTCGAGAATTTTATCGACGAAGCGCATTTGCCCTGGGTCCATCCCGGCATACTGGGCAATGTGGAAAATGTGCCGCTGATACCATCCCGCGAGGTGAAGGAATCCGATAACGGCTTCTACTTCGAATACCATTCCGAATGCGCGGACCGTGTCAATAAGTCGAAGATGACTAGCAATCTTCTAACTTATGACGTGGTTCTCCCCTATTCGCTCTACCACGAAAACGTTACGCCGTCGGGCGAACGTGTCTTAGACCTGTTCTATTGCACGCCGGTTTCCGAGAACGAAAGCATCCGGTTCATGCTGGTCGCGCGAAATTTCGCCCTTGACGAACCGTCAGAGACATTCGCGAAGTTCACGTTGTCGGTCTGGGAACAGGACCGCATAATCGTTGAAAGTCAACGACCGACAGAGGTGCCCATCGATTTAGGCGCAGAAGTTCATATACACGGGCCAGATGGGCCGTCCGTCCTCTACCGCAGAATGTTGGGCGAAATGGGGTTTTAAAGGACGCATACTTCATGTGCATCGAAATTCTTCCGTTGAGCGACAATATGGGCGCGGAAGTACGGGGCGTCGATCTATCCCGTCCAGTCGAGCGGAAGACCGCCGATCTGCTGCAGGACGCGTTCATTCGCCATATATTGCTGCTGTTCCGCGGCCAGACATTTCCAGACGAGAGAACCCTGTTGAACAGCGCCGCCTGGCTGGGATCGAACGCCCACATCACCATGCCCGGCAACAAGTTTGGCGACGATGGCAAATACATTCATCTGATCTCGAACATCCGTGATGAGACTGGCGCGCCGATCGGCGATCTGGGGGCCAGTGATCTCCTTTACCATCACGATAATTCGTTTACCAACGCACCGGACATGGCAACATATCTGTTCGCCGTCGAACTGCCCTCGACCGGTGGTATCACGCTGTTCAGTAATTGTTACAAGGCGTATGAGGCGTTGCCCGATCATTTACTCAAGGCGATCGCAGGACGACGGGTGCTGCAGGTCTATGATTACAATGTCAACGAACGGCCGTCGAAGGAAAGACTCGCCCAAATGCCATCAGCCTGGCAGCCGACAATCGTAGTCCACCCTGTCACCAGCGGAAAGGTGCTTTATGTAAACCCGCTCAACTCGATGGCTATCGAAGGCTACGGCGAAGCGGAAAGCGACAGGCTGCTGGAAGAGCTGTTTCCCTATATCGAGCGGGTCGATTACGCGTTGGAATGGCGCATCGGCGATTACATCATTTTCGACAACCGCTGCTCGGCGCACGCCCGCACCGAATTCCCCGCCGACCAGCGCCGCCTGCTCAAGCGCGGCAAGGTGGCGGGGAATCCCATGATCGCGGCTGTGGTGGCTTAATACCCTGTACCCCGAGAATTAAGGTGAGTCAGGTTGCTCTACTGTGGTTGTCAAGGTATGCTCAATATGAACTGGGGCAAACGCATAAAAAACCATTTCTGAACAATCGAACTCGACGAAGCAATAATGCAATATGATACCTTGTTGCGCAAAGTCAGGAGATCCGATTCAGAAAAGGATCAAAACGGGTTCTCATGCGATTTCCCTGAACATGAGCACGTCGGCATTATGGCGCGCCAAAAAAAAACAAAATTTTCGCCAACAATTAGGGAGATTTAAATGGCTGTAAATCCGAAAGGCCTTCTTAGTGTCGCCCTGGTCGCCCTTTCCGCCATTGCGGTTGCGTCGGCCAACGTCTACGCTCAGGACTATTTCAAGGGCAAAACGATGAAGATTATCGTTGCCTATGGGGCGGGCGGCACGTACGACCAATATTCGCGTATTTTTGCACGCCGTTTGGCGGCACTGCTACCCGGCAAACCGACGATTATCGTTCAGAACATGACAGGAGGCGGCGGTTTGAAGGCCATGAACTGGGCTTACAATATCATGTCGCCGGACGGCTATGGTCTTTTGATGCCGATTGACAATGCCGTCGTAAACCAACTCCTACTCCCGGAAAAGGTGCATTACGACGCGCGTAATTTTACCTGGATCGGCACCAGTAACCAGACGAACATGGTGATAATTATCCGCTCCGACACCGGTGTCAGAGATTGGAAGGATCTGCTCAAGCGAAACACCGTCGGAGCGACGGCTGGGGCGTCCGGGCACGACTATGTCACGATGTCGCTTGCGCGGTCCCTCCTAGGTTTCAATGTCAAACTAGTCAAGGGCTACAAAGGCGCGACGGCGACGACTCACGCCGTCGAACAGGGCGAAGCTGAAATGAACTGCAATAACTGGCTGGCCTATGCATCGAAGGTGCCACAATGGTTTAAGGGAGACAAACCTTTCGCGCGGGCGATCATCCAAATGGGTGTATTCCGTGATCCGGATCTGCCGCCAACTGTGCCGCTTTTATCCGAACTCGCGAAAGATCCGATAGATAAGGCAGCAGTCGAGTTCGCGGGTGTCGCCGGTCTGCTCGGACGAGGGTTGGTCGTGCCACCCAAGACTCCCTCTCACGTTATAAAGGCGCTGCGCGTGGCTTACGACAAGATGAATGACAGTGACGACTTCAAGGCTGAACTCAAGAAACGGCGTTTACGTCTGATGCCCGCGAAAGGCGCCGATATCCAGAAGATAGTCAACAAGGCGGTCAATGATTCGTCGCCGCAGGTGGTTGCTCGCGCTCGAGAATTGATCTACGGAAAGTGAATACAACAAAATTCTCTTCGTAACCAGCGCCCGAGGGAAATCCGGGCGCTTGTTACCTGTCACTACTCGGTTAAACCCGTAAGAAAGCTATGAAAAGAATCTCGGACCGCGTCGATCGGATGGCGCAATCTGCGGCGATCCTGGTTGATCAGAAGGTCAGGGAACTTACCGCGGCGGGCCGCGATATTGTCGGGCTGGGGAGCGGCGAGCCGGATTTCGACACGCCTGACAATATCAAGCAAGCGGCCATCGACGCCATATGGGCCGGCAAGACCAAATACACAGCGGTTGACGGAATCGCCCACTTGAAATCCGCCATTGTTGAAAAGTTTCAACGCGAAAACGGGCTGACCTTCAAGACTTCGCAGATTTCGGTCGGCGCCGGCGGCAAGCAGATTATCGCCAATGCCTTCGCGGCGACGCTGAACCCGGGAGACCAAGTCATCATTCCCGCGCCCTATTGGGTCACCTATCCGGATTCCGCGAAGGTCTGGGGCGGCGAGCCGGTTATCGTTTCCTGCCCCCAATCGCAGGGCTTCAAGATGTTGCCGGATCAGCTTGAGGCGGCGATAACCGAACGGACCACCTGGCTGATCATCAATTCCCCGTCCAATCCGTCTGGTGCAACCTATGATGCAGGTAAGCTACGCGCGCTGGCCGATATTCTGCTCAGGCATCCGCAGGTCAACATCATGACCGACGACATATACGAACATATCATTTTCGATGACCGCCCCTTCGCAACCATCGGCAACGTCGCACCGGAACTCGCCGATCGGATTTTGATCGTCAATGGCGTTTCCAAGACCTATTGCATGACGGGTTGGCGCATCGGCTACGGTGCCGGCCCCGAGGACATAATTCGTGCCATGGCGAAGGTGCAGGGGCAAACGACGACGCACCCGGCAAGCATAAGCCAGTACGCGTCTATCGAAGCGTTGAATGGCGACCAGCAATTCATAGGGAAAAATGTCGCTGCCTATCAGAGGCGTAGAGATTTTGTCGTGGCCGAATTGAACGCCGCCGAGGGCATCGATTGTCGCATGCCGGAAGGCGCCTTTTATGTCTATCCCTCCTGTGCCGGCGTGATCGGCAAGACGGCACCAAACGGTACTGTCATCGAGACGGATGAGGATTTCGCTTTAGCACTTCTGGAGAGCGAAGGGGTCGCTATCGTTCACGGGGCGGCCTTTGGCCTGTCGCCGCATTTTCGTATCACCACCGCCGCAGCCGATGAAAAACTGGCCGAGGCTTGCAAGCGAATTCGGCGGTATTGCGCGGCCTTGACTTGACGTCTCGTGCTATAGGAATCCGCCGAAATTGACTAACAACAACACCTCTCTTCCTTCAAATCACGTGTCCGAGCAGCGGCTTTGGAACCTGCTGATGGATGTTGCCGCCTACGGCGCGACCGAGAAAGGGGGTGTCAATCGTCAGGCCCTGTCACAGGAAGACGTGGCGGCAAAGACCCATGTTAGCCGTTGGGCCGCGGAAAGAGGTTTCCAGTGTTTTCAGGACGATATAGGCAACCTTTTCGTGCGCCGGGAGGGCGTGGAACCAACGCTTGATCCGGTGATGACGGGTTCTCATCTGGACAGCCAGCCCACCGGCGGGCGCTTCGATGGGGCCTATGGGGTGCTCGCGGGTCTGGAGGTACTCGACGCCCTGAACGATGCTAATATTCAGACGCGCCGGCCGATCGAGGTCGTGGCCTGGACCAACGAAGAAGGCAGCCGCTTCTCCCCCGGCGCCATGGGGTCGAGTGTCTTTGCGGACGTGCGCGATATCGGCGCGGTTCTCGATGTGACCGATCTTTCAGGTACCGTCTTGAAAGACGCGCTTGCAACGACGCTTGCTGCAGTCCCGGTGCCTCAGCGCAAATCCGGCAGCATGACGCCTTATTGCTACCTCGAAGCGCATATAGAACAGGGCCCTGTCCTGGAGGAAAGAAAGATACCGATCGGCGTGGTCAGTGGCATTCAGGGTATTCGCCGTCTCAATATCACAGTCACGGGAGAGGAGGCCCATGCGGGAACGACGCCGCGGCGGTCGCGCAAGGACGCGTTCGCTTCGACGGTCGCCATTATTTCCGCGCTTGAAGAATTAACCGCCGATGACGACGATATCCTTCGCTTCACCGTTGGCCGTTGCGACGTCCTACCCGGATCGCCGAACACGGTTCCGGGACGTGTTCACTTTACGATCGACCTCCGCCATCCCGATAACGACATATTGCGCTCGATCGGCGATCAAATTCACACTCGTGCAAAAGAAATCGGTGCGCCTTGCCATGTCGAGGTGAGCGACATATCGTTCGTAGCCCCCACCAAATTCGATCAAAATATCATGGCTGTTATCGGTAGTGCCGCCGATCGCCTCGATTACAGCCATATTACGATGCCGTCCGGTGCTGGCCATGACGCGATGCATATGAGCAACATCTGTCGGACAGGCATGATCTTCATTCCCTGCCTGCGCGGGATCAGCCACAATGAAACCGAAAGCGCGACGGCAGAGGATCTCGCTGCCGGCACGCGGGTTCTGGCCGACACCATTGTGCATTTCGCCAGCCAGTGAATCATTAGTCCGAGCCGATCTTTGTTTAACTGACGAGGAAAAAAATGTATGGCTGGCGTGCCCGACTGGGGTTGGTAATACCCGCCAACAACACAGTCATCGAACCGGAATTCTCCCGCATGGTACCGGAGGGTGTTGCCGCCTTTGGCGCCAAGATTCGTAGCCATGGGCTAAGCGCTGAGGGTATCGAACGCATGGTGGAGAACTCGCACCGCGCTGTCGACGAGCTCGCGGTCGGCGAGATGAGCGCTTTCGCCTATGCCTGCCTCGCCACCAGCCTGGTCAAGGGCAGCGAATGGACGGCGGGGTTTCAGGCCGATGTGGAGAGCAAGACAGGCAGACCCGCCACGACCGCCGCCACCGCGACCATCGAGGCGCTGCAATCATTCGGAGCCAAGCATGTGGCTATTGCCACGCCCTATCCGGATACCATCAATGATCTTCTGCCGGTTTTGTTCGGTGCTGCGGGTATAGAGATCGTGTCTCTCGAAAGCGTGACGGTGAAGGATTCGCTCGAGGTTTGTCGCCTCGATCCCTCCATCGCCTACCGCCTGGCGAAAATGGCTGATACGGACAGGGCTGACGCGGTCTGTATTCTCGCCACAGACATTCGCTCCATTGATGTGCTCGAGACGCTGGAAAGGGACCTCGGCAAGCCGGCCATCTCGACAAACCAGGCGCTGCTATGGAGGTGTCTGAAGTTCTGTGACATCGGCGACCCGGTGGACGGGTTCGGCTCGCTCCTGACAAGAGTCGGCGTTTGATGTTCGACCTACTCATCCGGGGTGCCGAGCTGGTCTCGTCAGACGGAATCGAGCCCCAATCCATTGCCATCCAAGATGGCAAAATTGCTGCGATAGCGGCTCCCGGTACCACGATTAACGCGCGCGAGGAGATCGATGCGACCGGCAAGCTTGTAATGCCGGGTCTGGTGGATGCCCATGTCCATCTCCGCGAACCCGGCTTTGAGCGCAAGGAGGATTTCGTATCGGGCACGATGGCCGCGGCAGCGGGTGGTGTGACCACTGTCATGGACATGCCGACCGACGAACCGTGGACCGCAACAGTCGCGGATTTTAAGCACAAACGGGATTTGTTGGAAAATCGGGTCTATGTCGATGTCGCCCTGCAGGCAGCCGTCGGACCGCAACAAAACGATATCGAGGCGCTCGCGGAACTCGGCGCCATTTCCTTTGAAATATTCCTGGCTGGTGGCAGATCCGATTTCCAGCTCGATAAGGATGGAGACTTTCGCGACCTTTTGCAGGCCATCAACGGTATCGGCGGTGTCGCCGGGATCACCGCGGGCGATCCCCATCTTATCGCAAGACTTTCCGACGAGATTAAGGCGAGCGGGCGGCATGACATCGCTGCCTTTAGCGCGGTTCGGCCACCTTTGTCCGAGGTGACAGGCGTTGAACGGGCCTGCGCCATGGCGGTTGAGACCGGCGCGCGCATCCATTTTCGCCAGATCAGCTGTGGCGCCAGCGTTGAGATCCTGAGGCGTTTCGGCGATCGCAGTGCCATCTCGTCAGAGGTCACGCCCCACAATCTGTTGCTGACCGACGCGGATGCAGCGAGGCTTGGTCCGTTTGGTGCGGTCATCCCGCCGCTGCGATCGGAAGAGGAGTGCACGGCACTACAGAACGCCTTGCACGACGGCATCATCGATA
>JAQBTY010000182.1 GCA_027624735.1 Pseudomonadota bacterium
TTTTGCGCAGCCGTTTTATGTGGCTGTCGATGGTTCGGTCATCGACATAAATATGCTCGCCATAGGCTGCGTCCATCAATTGATCGCGGCTTTTCACATGGCCCGGCCGGGCGGCAAGCGCCTTGACGATAAGAAATTCAGTCACCGTCAGGTTCACCGGCTTGGCCCGCCAGGTGCTCTGATGGCGCGATGAATCGAGCCTAAGGTTCCCCCGCACGATGGGTGGTTCGCCATTCGGATCATTGTCATCCATACCGGTACGTTCCCGGCGGCGCAGCAACACATTGATGCGCTCGAGCAGCAGGCGCTGCGAAAACGGCTTTTTGACGTAATCATCGGCGCCCATGCGGAGGCCCATGATTTCGTCCACTTCCTCATCCTTCGAGGTCAGAAAGATAACCGGCAGATCACTTTGTCGGCGTAATTGCTGCAGCAACTCCATGCCGTCCATGCGTGGCATTTTGATATCGAGAATGGCGAGATCCACCGGGCGCGACGACAGACCCCGCAGCGCGGTATCACCATCGGTAAAAGTTCTGACGGCAAACCCCTCGGCCTCCAGCGCCATGGAGACTGACGTCAGAATGTTTCTGTCATCATCGACCAGTGCAATTGTGTGAACCACCAATTGACCTCCGTTTGCCCGACCAGGCGGCCTATCCGCCGATCTGTCTAGAACACTTACTTTACACCACCTTGTCACGCTAAATCGGAAAATCGCCGTGTACGAACCGATACGACGAACCGATACCATGGGCGGGGATTGGGGCGAAATTGGGGCGCCCCCGGTTCGGTCACACGATTTTTGCGATCTTTATTCGATTTTAAGGAGCAATGGATTGATAAATCTCGGTATCATGAGCCGCGAATTCGGGTTCAGGGAGAACCATTCGGTATGACAGCGTCTGAACACATGCCCGGGGCTCAAGAACTGGGGGCCCAGGCCCGCGCCCTCGTCAGATCCAGGGACCGCGGCGCCCTCGCCACGGCCATGAAAGACGATGGCTGGCCCTATGCTTCGCTGGTCATGGTCGCCTGTGACGCCGCGGGGAACCCGTTGCTGATGATTTCGGAACTGGCGGAACATACCCAGAATATCCTGTCTGAAGATCGCGTCGGGTTGCTGATCGACGGCACATCGGGGCTCGACAATCCGCTGACGGGCGCGCGGGTGTCCCTGATGGGCCGGGCCGCGAAAACCACCGATAAGAACCATCGCGCGCGCTATATCGCACGCCACCCCGATGCCGCCCTCTATGCCGGGTTCGCCGATTTCGCGCTCTACCGGCTGGATGTGGAGAGGGTGCACGTGGTAGCGGGCTTTGGCGACATCCACTGGGTCGAAAAATCCGCCTATGGCTTCGATCACGCGACCGCCGGCGAACTGATGGCGGCGGAGGCCGATATCGTCAACCATATGAATGAAGACCATCCGGATGCGGTTCAGCTTTATGCCGCAAAACTCCTCGGGCTTGCGGACCGGGGATGGGTCCTGACCGGTATCGATCCGGAGGGCTGCGATCTGCGCAACGGCGGCACCGTTGCCCGGCTGGCGTTTGACGCTCCCATCGGCAAGCCGGCGGAAGCCCGCGCAGCCCTGGTCAAGCTGGTCGAAAAGGCGCGCAAAATTGGCTGAATCCCGCTCAAATCATTGGCAAAAAGACCAAATCCGACTGCCTTGCGGAAGCCAAGCCGAGCGTATATGTTGGCCGCCAATTTCCATGGCGGTGCAGCCGTCAAACACATTTTTTACGTTACGTCGGGGACATCCGGCGCCACCCAATTCAGGAGAGCAACGTGGACCAGATCGGACCATATATCAGCAAGTATGGCGTAGAAAATCATGGCCTAAAGGGCATTTCGACCGTCCATTGGAATCAGGCGGCGCCGCAGCTTTATGAAGCCGGCCTGCGCCGCGGCGAAGGCGTTCTGTCCATCGACGGCGCGTTCGTAACCCAAACCGGCGAATATACGGGCCGCTCTCCCAAGGACAAATGGATGGTCGAGGATCCCTCGATTCAGAAAGATGTCTGGTGGGGCCCTGTCAATCAGCCGATCGCCGCGGAAAAATTCGACATCGTGCATGGCCGCATGATGGACTATCTGCGCGGTAAGGAAGTCTTCGTTCAGGATTGCTATTGCGGCGCCGATCCGGCCTACCGGCTGCCGGTCCGCATCATCACCGAAAACGCCTGGCACAGCCTGTTTGCCCGCAACATGTTTATTCGCCCGCCGGCCGGTGACGCGGCAGGCTTTCAGCCCCAATGGACGGTTATCCAGGCGCCCAATTTCCAGTCGGTGCCCGAAATAGATGGCACCACCAGCGAAGTCTGCGTCCTGATCAATATTCCCAAGAAAACCGTGCTTGTCGGCGGCAGCCATTACACCGGCGAAATCAAGAAGAGCATCTTCGGCGTGATGAACTGGATCCTGCCGGCGCTCGGCGTCATGACCATGCATTGTTCGTCCAACATTGGGCCAAAAGGCGACACGGCGATCTTTTTCGGCCTCTCCGGTACCGGCAAGACCACGCTGTCGTCGGATTCATCCCGGACGCTGATTGGCGATGACGAACATGGCTGGTCCGATAGTGGCGTGTTCAACTTCGAAGGCGGCTGCTATGCAAAAACGATCAATTTGTCGGCTGAAGCCGAGCCGGAAATCTATGCCGCATCGCGCCGGTTTGGCACGGTGCTCGAAAACGTGGTGCTTGATCCGATCACCCGGATGCCCGATTTCGATGACGGATCACTGGCCGAAAATGCACGGTCTTCCTATCCGCTTGAGTTTCTCGAAAATATCAGCCTGTCGGGGATCGGCGGCCATCCGGATAACATCGTCATGCTGACCGCCGATGCATTCGGTGTTCTGCCGCCAATCAGCAAGATGACGGCGGAACAGGCCATGTATCATTTCCTTTCCGGCTATACGGCGAAAGTCGCGGGGACCGAGCGGGGGATGACCAGCGGCGCGGAAGCGACGTTTTCGACCTGTTTTGGCGCCCCCTTCCTGCCCCGGCACCCCACCGTCTATGCCCGGCTGCTGGGCGATAGAATCGCCAAGCACAAGGCGAATTGCTGGCTCGTCAACACGGGTTGGAGCGGCGGCGCCTATGGTGTCGGATCGCGCATGAAAATTGCCCACACCCGCGCCGTGGTCCGCGCCGCCCTCGATGGGAAGCTGGCCTCGGTTGGCGTCACGCAAGATCCCAATTTCGGTCTGCTGATTCCGGATGGCTGCCCCGACGTACCGGGCGACGTTCTGGCGCCGCGCAATACCTGGTCCAACAAGGCCGACTATGACAGAACGGCGCAGGATTTAGCCAAGCGGTTCGAAGCCAACTTCAAGCAGTTTGAAAGCCATGTCGATGACGAGGTCAACAAGGCGGCGATCCACGCCGCTGCCTGATGATCCGAAAGTTATACGATTGTTAAAATTAGGGGCGGCTCTTGAGCCGCCCCTAATTGATTGTGCTTATCGCCATCCTACACGATCGAATATGCGAACGGCTTCGGCATTGTTTCGGCCAAGATTCTCCAGTGGCAGATTGTCCATTTTAAATTGCCCCATGCCGGCAACGACGGATCCGCGCGCAATCCCCTTGCGAACCGGATATTCATAACCGACCGATGCGTAGATATTCTGCGCTTCCTCCCCGACCAAAAATTCCAGGAGCCGGATGGCGTTTGCCCTGTTTTTCGCACTCTTGGTCACTGCGGCGCCGCTGATGTTTACGTGGGTGCCCCGATCATAAGGGCCCGTCTGGTTAGGCCAGAAAACCTTGACCTTGTCGGTAACTTTGCGGTCTGCGGCCTTCTTCGAAGTGAGCAGACGCGCATAGTAATAATTGTTGGCAATTGCGATGTCGCCTTCGCCCGCGGCGACCGCGCGCAACTGGTCTCGATCGCCGCCCTGCGGCTTGCGCGCTAAATTAGCGACCATGCCACGTGCCCAGGTCTCCGCCTTCTTGGCGCCATGATGATTGATCAGAGATGCTAGAAGGGACTGATTGTATATATTGCCGGATGACCGGATGAGGATACGGCCTTTCCATTTGGGGTCGGCGAGGTCTTCAAAACTGGAAAGCTCCGAAGGTTTAACCCTGTCGATGTGATAGAATATTGCGCGGGCCCGGACTCCGAGACCAAACCAGCGGCCTTCCGGATCGCGGAACCGGGCCGGTATTTGTGTTTCGAGAGTTTCAGAACGGATCGGCTGCAGCAATCCCATTTGCAGGGCGCGATGGAGACGGCCAGCGTCGGCTGTAAACAAAAGGTCGGCCGGACTGTTCATGCCCTCATTTTTCAACCGCTGTAATAGTCCGCCTGCGGTGCCGGTTATCAGTTTGTAGGAAATTTCAGTGGCTTTCCGGAACGCCTCGAGCTGCGGTTTGATCAGCGCTTCCTCACGATAAGAATAGATATTGACCTCTGCCGAAAGGGCGGCCGAGGATGCGGTGTTCGTCAGCCCGGCGGTGAGAGCCGCCAGCGCGATCATGGCGATTTGTCTCAATTGTCTTTGCATCATTTTCTAGGTTTCCTGATCAAACTTTATTGCGAATAATTCTTAATTGCAAAAAAATATCCGATGAGTAGCGATGACGCAAGGAATTTTTGCAAGTGCAAATCATTCGCAATAAAGTTTCTATCCCTCTGATTAAACAGCCAGAATTCGAAAAATCAAGTGGCGACCCGGGCTCATCATGGTCCCGAATTATTATTTTATCACACTTGATGGCCCGATAAATTGATCTGCGTTAGCTTACTGTATACAGCATAAATTCGCCTAGCGAGGTGCGCGCCATCGCGTCACACCGGTGGCAGACGGCGCTGTTCACGCCTATAAAGCCGAATGCACCTTTCTTCCTTGGCAGCCGATCGGATTGCCGCCCTCCCCACATCGATCCAGGCTGCCTTCTGGATCACCCTGTCCGGTTTTACCTTCACGGTGAGCATTATGTCGGTTCGCGCCGTGACCGAAGAGTTGCACGTGCTGGAAGCGGGGTTTTTCCGAAGCCTTTTCGGCATCGCCTTCATGTTGCCATGGCTCATCCGCAACGGGCCAAGGGCGGCCCTTGGTACCAAGCGGCTTGGTCTCTATGCGATACGGGGGGGTCTGGCCTATTTCGTCACCCTGCTTTATTTTTCCGCCGCCAGCCTGATGCCGATTGCGGATCTGACATCGATCACTTTCACCCGGCCAATTTTCGGAACAATCGCCGCCATTTTCGTGTTGAGCGAAATAGTCGGTCTACGCCGTTGGGCTGCAATCGCCATCGGATTCCTCGGCATGCTGATTATTGTCCGGCCGGGTTTCCAGGCCGTCAATCTGGGCGCCATATACATCCTTGTGGCTGTCGCGTTGCAGACGGCCAATACAATGATCGTCAAGATCCTTACCCGGACCGAGCAACCCGATACCATCGCCACCTATCATGCCATCTTCATGATGCCGCTGGCGGTCATTCCCGTCATATTCGTGTGGCAGACGCCAACGCTTGAGCTGTTCGCCTGGCTGATCGCGATCGGCGGATTCGGCGTCCTGAATCAGCGCATGATGACCCGCGCCTACGCGGTCGCCGACGCGTCCCTGGTTCTGGCGCTGGGCTATCTCAGGTTGCCCATTTCGGCGCTGATGGGTTTCCTGGTCTTCGGCGAAGTTCCGACGATCTGGGTATGGATCGGCGGCGCGGTCATCGCGGGCGCCGCTGCTTATATCGCGCACCGCGAAACGTTCATCGCGCGCGCGGAAAGGGAAAGCTGAAAAGCATGGTCTGGATCGGCAAGCTGATAGAAAAATGGCCGGCATCCTTTCAATGCGCGTTCTGGATTATTTTCTCCGGCGTGCTCACCACAATACAGCTTGGCATCGTCAAGCTTCTCGCCAGCGATCTGAATGTTTTCGAAATTCTTTTTGTTCGCGCCCTGTTCAGCCTGCTTTTTGTGCTGCCCCTGCTGATCGGCAATGCCCGAACATTGCTGCACCCGGTCCGATGGGGCATTTGCCTGCTGTGCGGTGTTCTCGCCTTTGCAGCCAATGTTTGTTTCTATTTTGCCGCCAAGTACATGCCGATCGCCGATATCACGGCGATTCATTTTGCCCGGCCGATTTTCGCCGCCATCTTGGCGTCGATCTTTCTGGGCGAAATCATCCGCGGCAGCAGGGCTATCGCCATTGTTGCCGGGCTGGTTGGCGCCGCCATCATCGTGCGTCCAGGCCTGGTCGATCTCAATATCGGGGTCCTGTTTGTATTCGGCGTCGTCGCGGTCCAGAGCTGGAATCCGATCAACCGCCGAATGCTTGCCAAAAGCGAACATCCCGATACCATCGCGGTCTGGAACCCCCTGATCATCCTGCCGCTTGCCCTGATCCCGGCGATTTTCGTCTGGATCCCGCCGACCCTGGAACAAACCGGCTGGATGGCTGCCATCGGCATATTGGAAATGGTGAACCAGCGCGTCCTGGCCCGGGCCTATTTCCAGGGCGAAGCCGTCGTGGTGGTTGCTCTGCATTACACGCGATTGCCGATCGCGGCCGTGGTCGGATTCCTGATGTTCGGCGACGTGCCCGAAATTTGGATCTGGATCGGTGGCGCGGTCATCGCGGGCGCCGCGATTTACCTGGCCCAAAAAGAAGGCGCGGCAGCAAAGAAGGCGCCACCGGAGCGGTAATACAATTCCGCCTTCCCAAGGCTGTCCGTCGGGTGCAATCTTGGGACGCCCTGTTACGCTGCATACCTGACAGACGAAAAAAAATGCCAGATGGTAAGATTTCCCCGACCGAAGCGGCGCCTGAGTTGGTAACTCCGGCCGAGATGATCGCGCGCGCCAGATCCCTGGCCCCCAAACTGAGGGAGCGGGGCGAACAGGCGCAACGCCTGGGCCGCGTGCCGCCGGAGACCATGGACGATTACCACCGCAGCGGGCTGCTGCGCATGGCGCAACCGCGGCGCTATGGCGGGCATGAAATGGGCTGGGATGTCTTATGCCAAATCAGCCAGATCCTGGCTGCCGCCGATTGTTCACAGGCCTGGATTCAACGAATAATGGCTGATCACGCCCAGATGGTCGCAACCTTCCCGCTGGCGGCTCAGGATGAGGTGTGGTGCGACAACCCCGCCGCCATCATCTGCGCGGCATTCGATCCCGTCGGCCGGGCCACGCGGGTCCCTGGCGGTTTCCGCTTTTCGGGACGGCACGGATTTTCCAGCGGCGTCGATTACGCCGACTGGCTGATCTGTGGCGGCTACATCATGGACGGCGATGACCGCGATGGACCGCATTTTTTTCTGGTGCGGCGATCCGACGCCACCATCCTGGACGACTGGAACACCATCGGGCTCGAAGGGACCGGATCGAAGAGCTTCGTGGTCGAGGACGCGTTCGTCCCCGAATACCGGCTGCTGGACGGTGCAAAGGCCCGCGTGGGCGAGGGTCCGGGGACAGCGATCAACACCGCTCCGGTATACCGGACCCCGCGCGGCGGCGTGACCTCTACCGGGTTTGCCGCGCTAACCGTCGGCGCGGCCAAGGGCGTGCTGGAGGAATGGCTTCTTTACACCGCGCCGCGCCTGTCGCGGGGGGCCGCCCTTGCCGACGATCCCGGAACCCACATGATCGCCGCCCGATCTTCGGCGGAACTCGATGCCGCCGAAGCGCTCTATTTCGGAACCGTCAGCCGCGCCATGCGCACGCTGGAAGCCGGCCATAGCCTGACCGACTTCGATCTCACCACCGCGCGGCGCAATGTTTCTTTCGCCGCCAAGCTGGCGCTCAAGGCCGGAACGCGGATCTTTAACGCCGGCGGCGGACGGGCAATGTTTACGGGAAGCGCGCTGGAGCGTCAGTACCGCAATCTGCTCGGCGCCGCCTCCCACCACGCCCTGGTTTGGGAACGCAACGCGATGAATTATGGCAGGGAACTACTGGAACAATATCGTCCGGGTGACCAGGGAAGAAGCGCTCCATGATCGAACAGACCATCGAAGTCCCGACAAAAGACGGGATGATGAACACCTTCGTGATTCATCCGCAAGAAGGCGGGCCGTTCGCCCCCATTGTTCTGTTCATGGATATCTGGGGCGTTCGCGAAGAACTGCGCGAGATCGCGCGGCGGATTGCCACCGTCGGCTATGCCTGCCTGCTGCCGGATTTTTATCACCGGCAGGGCAACGGCATTCATACCGAAACCTACCGCCCCGACGGGCGAATGGTTTCGCTGCACAAGATGACCGGGGAACAGGAGCGCAAGGTTTACGAACCGCGCGCCCAGTTGACCGGCGCCATGAGGATGGACGACACCGCCGCGCTGCTAAAGTTCATCGATGGTCACGGCGCCATGCGCGGCGGTCCGGTGGGATCGGTAGGATGGTGCATGGGAGGCTGGATGGTAATGGCGGCGGCCGGAAATTTTCCCGACCGCTTTCAGGCCAGCGCCAGCCTGCACGGCACCATGCCGATTTCAGACAAGCCCGATTCGCCACATCTGCTGGTCGATAAATTTCAGGGTGAGCTCTATTGCGGCTTTGGCGAGTTGGACCATCTGACCCCTCCGGCCATGGCCGAGGAACTGGGAAACCTGCTCGAACCCTGTGCGGTCAAATACCGGTCGCTAATGCATAAGGGTGTGGAACACGGTTATCAGCCCGTTGACGAAGTCTGCACTGGACGGATGCGGCGTGGTCTGATTCTCTGATGTCCTGATTT
>JAQBTY010000183.1 GCA_027624735.1 Pseudomonadota bacterium
CCGTCAACCCGGACGATACCACGCGCCTTGCTCAAACCATCCGACCACCGTGAATAATCCGGGCTAGTTAAGTTAGTCGTCGTAATTGGCAGTATTATTCACATGATTAACAATTAAACACCACGCAAATTCCATACCGATTGCATTTTGGCGCAACCCAACTTTAAGCCGTCGATCTTCCGCCCATGACCTCAGGCAGCGCTGACAGAATGGCGGTTTTCCAGACAGCAAAAATGCCCTCTCGCCACCTGAACGGTTAATACGCACATAGCCCGTCAACGCCCTTATGGCGGGACAATAGCGGAGAGCCACGGAACCGGACCACCGGATAAATCACTCTGGCGCGGTTTGAATTTTATTCGTAGGCTGTGAAACGAAGCATAGCCGCAAAGAAAAATTTCGTAGTTCAGGGTAGAAAAATTGATTTCGATAAGTCATCTCCAAAAAGAATTTATCGTCACCGGCGGCAAGGTGGCCGCCCTAAGCGATCTCAATCTCGATATTGAACCGGGTGAATTCTTTGTCATCATCGGCGCCAGCGGGTCTGGAAAAACGACTCTGCTGCGCTCGGTTGCCGGTCTTGAAACACCGGATTCCGGCACAATCAAGGTAGGCGATCGCACGGTCTTTTCCCATCGGCCCCCTGTATGGGTTCCCCCTCAGGACCGGGGATTTGGCATGGTGTTTCAGTCCTATGCCGTCTGGCCGCATTTGACCGTTTACGAAAATGTCGCTCTTCCGCTTCGGGAAGGCACGCAAAAAATTCCCAGAAACGAAGTCCGCGCACGCGTGCAGCAGGCGCTTGAGATGGTCCAGCTGGAGGAACAAATCGACCGGCCATCGACCTTATTGAGCGGTGGTCAGCAACAACGGGTCGCGCTGGCACGGGCCATCGCGGTCAACCCCAACGTTCTCCTGATGGATGAGCCGTTGAGTAACCTGGACGCCCGCCTGAGGGAAGAAGTCCGGGGCAAAATTCGCGAACTCGCCAAACGATTAGGGGCGACCGTTCTTTACGTAACCCATGACCAGATCGAAGCGATGGCCATAGCGGATAAAATCGCCATGATGAGCTTCGGCAAGCTGTTGCAGTACGGGACGCCTATCGACCTTTACAGAAATCCCAATTGTCCAGAGGTTGCTGAGTTTTTTGGAACCGTGAACTGGTTGCCGGGCGAGTTGAATTCGGCTGACGGGAATATGGTGACAACCCAGATTGGGGCGTTTTCAGTTTCGCCGGGTTCCGCGACGGAAAAGGCCGTCTGGGTTGGTTTTCGGCCTGAGCATATGGGCTTTTCCGAAGAGACATTCAGCCAGAAACCAAATCATTTTCTGGCTGATCTTCAGGACACGATTTTCCTGGGCGACCAATATACGTTCGATGCGAATGCCGGAGAGTCGAAACTCGTTGGGAAAAGCCGGGTTGCACCAAAATTGCAGGAGGATAAATTACATATCGCCGTCGATCCGGCCGACATAATGGTTTTCCCGGCCGACGAAAAAAACACAAATTTTATCAAGGCATCGATGGCAAATGCGTGAACAGCCAAGAAAAAAAGTAGAGGTGGATGGTTCGTAAAATTGATCTGGGGGTATATCCTGCGATCATAAACAAAACTGAGTTCAGAATTGAAACACTCTAACAGCGAAACATAAGGAGGCAGTTATATGTTTGAAAAACAGATCAAGTATACGGCATTGAAAGCCGTCGCATTCATTCCTGTTACAGCTATGCTGGCGTTCGGTACGGCATTGGCGGCGGATGCCCCCAAGAGCCTTGAGGAATTGGTTGCCGGGGCGAAGAAAGAAACAACGCTGCGCGGCATGTGGTCGTCGAGCAGCCTGAGCGGCGGCAAGGGATTTAACCATGTCGTCGCCGGGATGAACAAAAAATACGGCTTGAATATCGAGCCGAAGTTTACGCCGGGGCCGTCCATGACCCACATGATCGCGAAGGTTACTCGCGAAGCGAAAGCCGGTCAGCCGTCCAGCACTGACGTCATCTGGGGCAACGCCGGAGGCGCGCTGAAGGGCGGACAGGTCGGAATCTTTCGCAAGATGAACTGGCTGGCCTATCTCGACCGGCAGCCGCTCAAGTGGGAAGGCTTCGATCCAATTGCCCCGGGCGGGCTTTCGCTGGCCTCGGCCGGCTCGCTCGTCGGGATCATGTATAACTCCGACCTGGTCAAGGGCGACGATATCCCGCAATCATTCGAGGACGTATTCAAGCCCAAATTCAAGGGAAAAATTGCGTCTACGCCGTACGCGGCCGGCATGCGCGAATTCGGTATGCCTGACGTGCTCGGCAACAAGGCTATGACCGAGTACACAAAGCGGCTGACCAACCAGATTGGCGGATTGATGCGCTGCGGGTCGGCGGACCGTCTCACCAGCGGCGAGTTTCTCATGCTCGTCTTCAGCTGCGGCGACCAATATGTGAACCGCGTCCATAATTCAGGCAGCTCAGAGCCGCTCGGCTACGCGCTCATGAAGGAAGCGGTCATCTCGCATACGCGTTACGGTTCGGTGCCGGTGAATTCCAGCTCGCCCAACGCCGCCGCGTTGTTCGTGGCCTACCTCCATTCGGTGGAAGGCCAGAAATGGATGTGGCAGGAGAACGGGCTGGATCTCCCGGTCTATCCCGAGTCCGTGATGCGCAAGCGGTTGCTGGCGGCTAAGGCGAAAGGCGCGAGGATCGTCATGAACTCGCCGCAGTGGCTTGGCCAGCAGGGCGGCTACGTCAAGTACCGCAAGAGCCTCGAAAAGATCCTCAAGCAAAAGCGGAAGAAAAAGTAGGCTGAGGTTTCAGCCATTGGCGTAAAGCTGGGGAGCCTTGCTCCCCGGCTTGCGTTGTTTAGTCCGAGATTTGGTTTGGTCCGAGATTTGTCCGCTCAGCGATAGAGGCCCATCGTGCATAGGAATTCGTCACCCACTCTGATAGCGCTTGCCGCGCTGCCGATGCTGGTCATCCTGGTGCTGGTCTCGATCCTGATATGGATCAGTTTCCAGACTGGTATTCTGGGAACCGTGGACGCGAAATATACCTTAAGTAATTACACCGACGTTTTCGACGATGAGATATTTATAGAAGCGGTCTCGAATACAATCTTTTTTTCGATTACCGCGACCTTGGTCTCGATGGGCATCGGATTGCCGATCGCATGGGTCACGGAACGAACAACCCTGCGTGGCAAGAGCTGGATCTACGTCATCATGACCCTGGGTCTGCTGATCCCGGGTATCTATACGGCGATGGGGTGGACCTTCCTGGCGCACGAGCGGATCGGCTTCCTCAACCGGTGGGCTACCCAGTATCTGGGATTTTCCGAAGCGCCCCTGGACATCGCAACGCCCATTGGCATGGGCTTCGTGCAGGGTCTCAGCCTCGCGGCGCTGAGCTTCATCCTCACCGCCCAGATGTTTCGCGCCATGAACCCGTCGCTGGAGGAAGCGGCCAAAATTCACGGCATGGGATTCTTCGCTACCATGCGCCGCGTCACGCTGCCGCTCGCCATGCCGGCGATTCTCGCGGCGGTTATTTATATCGTCGTCATCGGTATCGCGACATTTGATGTCCCGGCGATCATCGGACTGGGCAACCGGGTCTATCTTCTCAGCACCTATATCTTTCAGAAAACCAATCCGGGCGATGAGGAACTGGCCCAGCACGGGATCACGGCAGCCCTCGGCGTCATGATGATCCTTGTCGCGGTGCTTTTGACATGGTGGTACAGCAGCGTGCTCCGCAAAGGCGACCAGTACGGGGTCGTCACCGGCAAGGGGTACCGGCCCACCCTCATTGAAATCGGGAACTGGGGATATGCTGCCTGGGGCTTCATCCTTTTCTACGTCATTGCCGCCAAGCTGGTGCCCCTCCTGCTCATCGCCTATGCGGCCTTCGTCCCTTATCTGGCGCCACCGTCCGCGAAGATGTTCAGCCTGATGTCCTTCTCGGGTATTATGGAGGCCATGGACTGGAGTTTGGTCTTAAGGGGGCTGAAGAATACGATCATACTGGTCGTGACGGTACCAGCCATAACCCTGCTGCTGGCCTTCAGCGTTTCCTGGCTTATTGTACGAAGCAAAAGCAGAGGCCGCTATCTCCTGGAATTCGGCGCCTTCCTGCCCCACGCGTTACCCGAAGTGATCCTCGCCGTCGCGGCGATCCTCCTGGCTCTTTTTGTCCTCAAGGATATTGTTCCGCTCTATGGCTCGGTAACCCTTATCGCCATCGTTTACGTGATTACCCGAATTAGTTTTGCCACGCGTGCCATAAACAGTGCGCTTCTTCAGATTCATAAGGAGCTGGAGGAAGCCGCCCACACGGCAGGCCTTTCCGCAGTCAGAACATCCTGGCGCATCCTTGTCCCGCTTTTGCGGCCGACCTTGATGTCGGTCTGGATATGGTCCGCTATCCTCGTCTATCGGGAGCTGACGGTCGCCGTATTTTTGGTCGGGCAGGATAACATAACCCTGCCCGCCGTGATCTGGAGCTACTGGCAAGCGGGCGCGACCAATCTTGCGGCAGGGGTGACACTTGTCATGACCGCCCTCCTGACGCCCTTGATTCTGGTCTTCTGGTGGTTTGGACGAAAATCCGTCATGGCGGGCTAGTGATTTCGTCCGCACGACTGCCGGACGACTGTCCCTCGGAACACTAGGCGCCGCGGGTGTCACTTCAGAGGTCCCTGCGACGTAGGGCAGAGAAGACAGGAAGGAGAGTATCGATGGAAAAAACATTACGCATGGAAAACCGGACCAAACGCTGGCGCGAACAGCGCTGGCTGTTGGATTCTGTCGTCAAGACAGTCGGCCCCGAATGGGACCAGGGCCGACTTGGCAGCAAGGGCGGTCGGGGTGGTTCGCTGGGGTTGGCCGCTTTCCGTCGCGCCGGCGCCCGCATGAAAAAATTCGACGATATAGGACCTGAATTTGGGCGCGAAGGCCGCCGCCTCGAGGACATCGCCAAGCAGTTCGAGGACCAGGGCCGCACCGTATCCGCATGTGAGAATTATTTTGTCGCGGCGCTTCTTTATGCATCGGCCCAGTGGTCCTATTTCGACATCAACGAGGAAGACCTTGAGTGGGAACGCCGGATGATCGAAACCTATGACAGGTTCATCCAGTATGCGCCCCATCCCGTCGAACGCGTCGATATCCCCTTTCAGGACACGGCCCTGTCGGCGTTTCTCCATCTACCCGCCCCGGCCAACGGAACAAAGTTCCCCTGTGTGCTGCATATCGGCGGTATGGATGGCAGCAAGGAAAACATGGTTGCCTTGCATGGGGATTCAGCGCTGACCCGTGGCTTGGCGGTTCTGGCGCTAGACGGTCCCGGTCAGGGCGAAACACGTAACCGTGGCGTAACAATCTCGTCCGACAATTTTGCCGCCGCGGCAGAGGCGGCCGTGCAATGGCTGGCCAACCGGCCCGAGATAGATGCCGACCGGCTGGTCATCCGAGGGTCGAGCTTTGGCACCTATTACGGAACCGTCGCCGCCGCCGGTCTGAAAAACAAGATCAGGGGATATTGCGGAACGGGTGTTTGCCAGGAACCGGGCTGCGACACCATTTTCAATACGGCGTCACCCACCTTTAAGGTCCGCTTCATGTTCATGGCAGGCTATGAAGATGAAGATGCCTTCGACGAATTCCGCCAGGAGTTCAATCTGCGCAAGATCGCCAGGGACATCACGGCGCCCTATATGATCGTCGCAGGCCAGGCTGATCAATTGTCGCCGATACAGCATACCTATGATTTGTTTGATCTGATCGAGGCCCCCAAGCGATTGGTGGTCTATCAGGACGCCGACCACAGTATGGGCAACGCATCATCGGGAGCGCTCGGGGAAAGCCGGGACAGCCTGGTCTATGACTGGCTACGTGATCGCGTGGACGGAAAACCGGTGATCTCCGAACGGGTCCTCGTTGACAATCGCGGCCATATGAACGCCAGCCCCTATTAGGCCTTCAAGGGCATAATTCTCCTATCCTTAGTGAAGTGCTGTCGCCAGGCAAGGGATGGGTTTATATGCATATAATTATTTTTTTAATACTACCTATAGTTGATTTGATTAGTGCTGGTTGGCATTAAATCGAAAAAGTCGATTTAATCCGATTAAAATATTTGTTTGTAAACTAATTAACGAAAGCACATCTCCCACTCGCCGGACGATGATCGTCCGTCATGACGGAGAGAAAGATGCTCAAGAAAGTGATTAAAACACCCGGAAAGCCTGCTGCGTCAACCGCATCGGCTAAGACCGGCCCCGCTATGAAGAGCAGCGGTATTTCAGCCCCTTCACCGAAAGGCGCGCAGCATAGCGCGTCCTTCGCGAAAAAAACCCGCTAACCCCCAGGAAACGAGAGACCGCCATGAATAAATACCTCACCTACCCGCTGGCACTTGCGACACTGTTCGCAATCACCGTACCGGCCGTAAACTTCGCCGCCTACGCGCAGCAGTCCGACACACAGCAGGCAGAAGCACAGCCCAAGCCTGAGTCGGAAACCGCAACGCCGAGCGAATAATCCGGAAGCAGATCCGATCCGTTAGTTCGACCAGATGTCAACGGCGGAGTAAAATTAGACCACTTGGGCGGAGCAAAACCAGACCACTTGGTGTGATGCTTATGTCCGGCTGCCAGGGAAGGGCAGGATCGCAAGAATCCATTTTCGTACGGGCTGAAAACGAACTTGAATTCCTCGGAATCACCGCAAGAATTAGGAGGATGGTATGGAGGGTGGTACGGATGTTTCGCCGCGATCGTGAATAGCTGCCACCTGACCGGCCGAATAGTTAAAATCAAGGAATAACCCCGATGAACAGTAGAGCTGGCAACCTACCGCATGCCAAATCCACGCGCGAGAGCCGCAACAGAGTTGACGCCCGTGCGGCGGCGGGCCGGACATTGGGGCCGCTATCGGACCTCGAACGCCATCTGCCGAGTGAATGGTGGAACGGTCTGTTCGACGCGCTTTACCTCAAAACCGACGGCGATGTCGTCGAAAACAACGAAAACACCAAGGGCGAGATAGATCTGCTGATAGCCGCGGCCGGTCTTGTGCCGGACGACCGGATCCTAGATCTCTGCTGCGGTCAGGGACGCCATAGCCTGGAGCTTGCAAGCCGTGGGTTCCGCAATGTCACCGGCGTGGACCGTTCCCGCTATCTGGTCCGCCTGGCGCGCCGGCGCGGGAAGCATCTCGCCCTCCCTGTTACCTTCCGTGAGGGCGACGCCCGAAAATTCCGTGCCGCCGACAGTTCGTTCGATTGCGTCGCGATGATGGGCAACTCGTTCGGCTATTTCGACAGCGTCGAAGACGACCTGCTGGTGCTGGAGAAGATCAAGCGCGCGTTGCGGTCCAATGGTACCCTTGTCATGGACCTCGCCGATGGCGAGTGGATGGGGGGGAACTTCGAACGACGGTCCTGGGAATGGATCGACCAGTCCCAACTTGTCTGCCGCGAACGGTCTCTTTCGTCCGACCGCACGCGGCTCATCAGCCGCGAAGTCGTGGTTGACGCTGAAAAAGGGGTGATCGCCGACCAATTTTACGCCGAACGGCTCTATTCCAGAGAGACCATCCGGGATTTGCTGGAACAGGCCGGCTTTGCCGAGCTGCGCTTCCACGATCAGCCCGAGACGCAGTCGGCGCGCAATCAGGATCTCGGCATGATGGCGCGACGCATGTTTTTCACGACCAGCGCGCCCCGCAAGGCGGCTCCTTCGAAACGCGCGAATGTTCCCTTCCCCGATGTGACCGTGCTGTTGGGCGATCCCCGTCTTCCCGACAGCGTCAAGCTCGACGGAAAATTCAATCAGGAAGATTTCGCAACGGTCGAGCGGCTGAAACAGGCGCTGGGCGACCTGGGTGACTATCGCTTCAGCTACCTCGACAACCATACCGCCTTGCTGCAGTCGCTGCGGCAATCGCCCCCTACCTTTGTCCTGAATTTCTGCGACGAAGGCTTCGACAATGATGCCTTCAAGGAGCTTCATGTCGCCGCCTATCTTGAAATGCTGGATATTCCCTATAGCGGCGCAGGCCCAAGCTGCCTTGGCCTGAGCTATGACAAGAGCATGATTCGCGCGATCGCGCTGGGGCTCGACGTACCGGTACCGCTTGAGACCTATGTCGACACAGACGACATTGCCGCGACCATCCCTTCCATCTTCCCGGCCCTGATCAAACCGGCCCAGGGCGACAGCTCCATCGGCATTACCCAGAACGCCGTGGTGCAAACACCGGCCCAGGCGGTCGCCTATTTGCGGGAATTGCGCGAATTTCTCCCCGGCCGCCCGGTACTTATCCAGGAATATTTGACCGGCGCCGAATACTCGGTCTGCGTTATCGGCAATCCCGGTCTGGGCTACAATGCCCTGCCAATTCTGGAAGTGGATTTCAGCCGGCTCCCTCCGGACCTGCCGCCAATCCTCTCCTACGAATCGAAGTGGCAGCCAGACTCCCCTTACTGGACGAATATCTCCTATCGTGAGGCAACGACGGACGAAGAGACCCAGCGCAACCTGATCGATTACTCGACCCGTCTGTTCGAACGAGTCGGCTGCCGCGATTACGCGCGCTTCGATTTCCGCTGCAATGCGAAAGGCCAGCCCATGCTGCTGGAGGTCAACCCCAATCCCGGCTGGGGTTGGGACGGCAAAATGAACCTGATGGCTTCCTAC
>JAQBTY010000184.1 GCA_027624735.1 Pseudomonadota bacterium
CCATGTACGCGACATGGCGACCGGACGCGTCAAGCCCGAAGGCATAGACCTCACCGTCATCAACCACGACGTCGAGGAAATCTTCCATCGCATGATGTTCGGCCAGGAGTTCGATGTTTCCGAGATATCCATGGGGATGAGCACGTCGCGGGTCAGCCAGGGCGACGCGCCGTTTGTCCTGCTGCCGATCTTTCCGTCGCGGGTGTTCCGCCTGTCATCGATCTACGTAAAGGCAGACGGCCCCATCAAGACGCCCGCGGATCTCAAGGGCAAACGGATCGGCGTGCCCGAATGGGGCCAGACCGCCGGCATCTATACGCGCGGCTGGATGGTCCATCAGGCCGGCGTCAAGCTGACCGACGTGGATTGGTTCCAATCGGGCATCAACGATCCCGGACGCCAGGAAGCGGCGAAGCTCGATCTGCCGGACGGGGTGAATTTGACCGTGGTCACCGACCGGTCGCTCACCGAGATGATGTTCGATGGCGATCTGGACGCGGCTTTATCGGCCCGGGCGCCAAAGGCCTTCCTGGAGAACGACCCGCGTATGGTCAGGCTGTTCCCCGATTACCGGAAAGCGGAACAGGCCTATTTCGAGGAAACCGGAATCTTTCCGATCATGCATACCGTCGCCATGCGCCGCGATGTGTTCGAAGAACACCCGTGGGCCGCGATGAACATGATGACCGCCTTCGAAGAAGCCAAGCGGCGCAGCGTGGAGCGCATCAAAAACGTCACCGCTTCACAGATAGCGGTACCCTGGTTGAACCACGATGCACCACTGGTCAACCAGGCGCTGTTTGGCGATGATTGGTGGCCCTACGGTATCGAGGGCAGCCGGACCACGCTTGAGGCCTTCCTGCAATATGGCTACGAACAGGGCACGCTGCATAAGAAGATGAAGCCCGAGGATCTGTTCCCCGAGGAAGTCCAGCATTTCTTTAAATATTAGCCACGCTATGGGTTTGGCAACCGGGCCGGCTGACGTCCCACGCTGAATTTGTGGTCAATTGCCGTTTGGCTCGGTAGGGTGCGGCGCATTCCAGATATGAGGCAGGTTTGTCCCAGATCAAACCCTTGATATTGCCGGTGGAGACCCAGGTTCGCGAGTTCGACGCGAAGCTCCTGCTCGCCTGCGTCGCAGCCGAACGCGGTATGCCGACCTATATCGGTTTTCAAAACCGGATTCGCGACAAGATCACTTCGCTGCCGCCGGGGATCTTCATCGCCAAAGGGTTTGCGTCGAAGAAGGCCAAGATTATGGGGATACTCACCGGCCTGGGGCACGAAATCTATGCCTGGGACGAAGAGGGTCTGGTGCACCATCCGGCGCCGGTCTATCACGACCGGCGGCTGTCGAAGAAATCGCTGGAATATTTGTCCGGCCTGTTCGCCTGGGGCGACGACTACAAGGAAATGGTCGAAGCCTTCCCCGAGTACGATGGAACACCGATCTATTGCACCGGCAATCCGCGCGCCGATCTGCTGCGCCCCGATGTCCGATCCTTTTACGATTCGACCGTCGCCCAGATTCGCGACCGGCTCGGTGGGTTCATTCTGCTGAATTCCAGCTTCGGCACCTCCAACCTGGCCACCGGCAATCCAACCGAACGCCAGAAAGGCACCGCCGCGTCGGTCCGCGATACCAAGACATGGTGGCAGGGGCAGTTGGCGTACCGGGTAGACCTGTTCGAGCTTTATCGCGACATGACCGGAAAACTCGCGGCCAGATTTCCGGACAAGAAATTCGTGGTTCGTCCCCATCCGGCCGAGAGCCTGGAGACCTGGCGTGAATTTGCCGCCCCGTTTCCGAATCTCTCGATCGAACATGAGGGCAATGTCGCCCCCTGGCTGATGGCCTGCGATCTGATGATCCATAACGGTTGCCAGACGGGGATCGAAGGGGCGCTGCTGGGGACACCTGTTGTCGCCTACCAGCCGATCAGATCGGAACTCTACGACCGCCCCCTTCCCAATGCCGTCAGCCACCAATGTGACACCCTGGAACAACTCTACGATAGGGTGGACGCCATACTTCAGGGAAATGCGCCGGCCACCGATCCGGCGGCGGTGATGACGGTCCTGGCGGATTATCTTGTTCAGGAAAAAGACCGCCTGTCGGCGGATCACATCGTTGATATTCTCCAGGAAATAGCCGAGCGCAACACGGGCGGCATGGCTCCCTCCGCCGGCGCACGGTACAGCGCCTGGTGCGCGGCGGAGCTTCGCGGGCTTGGAAAATGGCTCCGGTCGTTCCGGTCCAACGACATCTATTCGAATTGGCACCAGAGACAGCAATTCCCCGAACTGGAACTGGCCGAGGTCGATGAGAAAATCGCCCGCTTTAAAAACGTGCTGGGACGATTCAAGGACGTTAAAGTCACCGTGGTTCAGAAGGATATTTTCCTGGTGAGCCAATAGACAATGCCAAAAACAGGAGGCACTCATGCTTGAACTGTACCATTCGGGCCGTACGACCTGTTCGCGCAAGGCCCGTCTTTGCCTGGCTGAAAAAAATCTCGATTATGTCAGCCATTATGTGAATCTGGGGGCCTTCGAGCATCACCGGCCGGACTACCTCAAACTCAATCCGAATGGCGTGGTGCCGACATTGGTGCATGACGGCACGGCGATCACCGAATCGACCTTTATCAACGAATATATCGATGAAGTCTTCCCCGACCCGCCGCTGCGGCCATCGGACCCCGTCTTGAAAGCGCGCATGCGCGTCTGGGGCAAGCTGGCCGACGAAAACGGCCTGTCCGCGGTCCGCGTGCCCACCTGGTCGCGTACCAAGAAAGCGGGTATGGAGGCGTTGAAGGCAAAAGGCGACTTCGAAGCGGTCATCGCGCGCATTCCCCTGAAGGACCATCGCGATAAATACCGGCTGATCGCGGGCGAGGGCTTTAGCGAGGCCGACTTCGCCGATGCCTACGCCAAGATGGACGATATTTACGCGAAAACGGAAAAGGCGCTGGCCGACGGTCCTTGGCTGGTGGGGGAACAGTTCACCCTGGCCGATATCAATATGCTGCCTTTCGTCGTTCAGTTCGCCGCCTATAGGCCGGAATTGCTTGACCCGGCCGATCACCCGCGGACCAAGGACTGGCACGACCGCTGCATGGCGCGGCCGGCGGTGATCAAAACCTATTCGCCATCGGAAGAAGCGCCGGAACGCCCGCCGCAAAGCCAGCCTGCGGCTTAAGATCAATCATCTTTCTGGCCGATACGGGCCGGTCTGAGACCGGCCCGCGGACATTGATCAATTTAACAAGACGTCGTTTAACGGACCCCGGCCGGCCGCCTTGCCTGGCCGGGGAGCTTGCCTTTCAGGCGGAGCACATAGCCGATGATCTCGGCCACCGCCTTGAAATGTTCGGTCGGAATCTCATCGCCGATTTCAACACCGGCGTAAAGCGCGCGGGCGAGAGCGATATTGCGCACAATGGGGATCTTGTGTTCTTCGGCGACCTCGCGAATGCGCAGCGCGACGGCGTCGACGCCTTTGGCGAGAACCAGCGGCGCCGCCATGGCATTGAGTTCGTATTTCAGCGCGATGGAATAATGGGTCGGGTTGGCGATCACGACCGAGGCTTCCGGCACCGCCTGCATCATGCGTTTCTGAGCCCGCTCGCGCCGGATCTGCCGCAGGCGGCCCCGCACCTGGGGGTCGCCTTCCGACTGTTTCATCTCGTCCTTGATATCCTGACGCGACATCCTCATCTGCTTCAGATGCTGCATTTTCTGGAACAGATAATCGAGCAGCGCGATAAGCGAGACAATGGCGAGAACGCCGATCATCAGACGGATGATCAGCGCATGCATCACGCCGATCCATGACATCATCTCCATGGACGGTAATTTTTCGAAACCGCTGAAGGCCGGCCAGACGACCGCGATGCCAACAGCGCCCACGATGGTGATTTTGGCTATACCCTTGGTGAATTCGGCGACAGACTTCATGGAAAACAGGCGCTTGATGCCTTTTCCCAGTGAAATTTTTTCAAGTTTGGGTTTCAACTGCTCGGTGGAAATGATCAACCCATTCTGAATCAGCCCGGCGGCAATCGCCGCGAGAACCAGCAGAACCAAGGTCGGAAGCATTGCAAATACCGAGTCCAGCCAGGCGCTCTTCAGCGTCTCCGTCATGGCAATCATATCGGTCGATATGCGATGCGGCTGTTCAATGAATTTGGTGAGAATCCTGCCGAAATTCGACATCGCAGTGGGCAGGAACATCATGACCATGATGGTCGCGGCAAGGATCATGAACCAGTGATTGACCTCGCGGGATACCGCGACCTGCCCCTTACCGCGTGCATCGTCGAGCCGCTTTTGGGTCGGTTCCTCTGTTTTTTGTGAGGCGTCCTGACTTTCTTCAGCCATCGATCAATCCAGCGATCATCCGGGAAAAAGAATGCCCTGGAACGTATTTTGGAACGAGCCCAGGAACCACATCATGGAGGCCGACAGGGTCATGGCCATGACCATGAAGCCCAGAAAGATCTGGACCGGCATGGCGATAAAGAAAATCTGAACCTGGGGCATCAACCGCGCCAGCAGACCCATGCCGAGATAAAACAGCATGCCCATCACGATAAAGGGGGCGGATAACTGCATCGCGAGGAGGAAACTTTTAGAGAGGACGCGGGCTGCCACATCGCTAAAATCCCCCACGGGAATCGTCGCGCCAGGAATAAACAGGCTGTAGCTGTCGATCACCGCCATGAGCATGAGATGATGCAGGTTTGTGGCGAATATCAAAAAGACGCCAAGTACATTCAGAAAACTGCCGATGAGCGATCCCTGGGTGGCGTTTACCGGATCGAACAGCTGGGCGTTGGAAAGACTTGTCTGGAAACCGACAATGGTCCCCGCCGTATGCAGCGCCGACAGCATCATGCGCGCCATGGCGCCCAGGAACAGCCCAATCACCAACTCGTGACCGATGGCGGAGAACATGGCGAGTGGCCCCCCCGGCGTGGGCGGCACGAAAGGGCTGACCACCGGGGCGACAACCACGGTGATGCCCACCGCCAGCAGGAGCCGGACCCGCGCCGCGATAAAGATCTCGCCAAAGCCGGGCAACAGCATCACCGCCGCCCCGATGCGGGCAAAGACGAAAATCAGAGAGAATAGATCGCCGGTAATCAGGTCCCGGAGCATCGACCGGCAATCCTGACACGAAGGGGCGGGAGAGCTATATGAGTCACCCTAAGAAAATTCCCCCTATTTTCCTAGCTCAGCGAAACGATACGGTCGAACAGCCGTTGTGTGAAATTTGTCAACGTGGTCATCATGAAAGGCAGAAACAACATTAGCGAGGCGAAAATGACCAGGATCTTTGGTACGAAAGCCAGGGTCATCTCCTGAATTTGCGTCAACGCCTGAATCAGCGAAATCGAAAGTCCCGTAATCAACGCGATGAGCATGATCGGCGATCCGATTTTGAGCATGACGATCAACCCTTCACGCGACACCTCGATAAAATCCACTGAGTTCATGGCAATTAGATCGGCATGCTGACAATGTCTTTGTAGGCCTGGACCACCCGGTCGCGGATGGCAAGCGCGGTCTGCATGGTTACCTCCGCATTGGTAACCGCCGTGACGACCTCGCGCAGATCAGCCTTGCCGGCTATGGCCTTGGCGCTCATTTCTTCGCTGATCTTGCCGGTCTCGATGGCGTTGCTGACCGCCTGGTTCACGAGATCGCCAAAATTCTGCGCCGGGTCTTTAACGCTCGGTTCCATCGACGGCAGGGTCGCCATCTTTGCGTTGCGCGCATAGGCGGCAGCGGCGGCTCCTATATTGAGTGTCATACGATCATCTCCTTCAATGGTCCGGCGGTCATCGATCAGCGCAGCAGATCAACCGTGCGGGACATCAGTTTTTTTGAAACATCCACAATACGCACGTTGGCTTCATAGGTTCGTTGGGCTTCCCGCATATCCATCATCTCCACCAGCGCGTTGACGTTGGGCAGACGGACATAGCCCGCCTTGTCGGCGGCGGGATGACCGGGATTGTAGTTTTTTCGAAACTCCGAAGAATCCACACCGATTTTGCGGACTTTCACAAGGTCGGTACCGATTGACCGGTCGAGCACATTCTGAAACGTCACCACCTTCCGCCGGTAGGGATCGCCTCCCGGTACCGGCGACAGGGAATCCGCGTTGGCGATATTTTCCGAAATGACCTTCAACCGCGTGCCCTGGGCACGCATACCAGCGGCGGCGATCTTCATCGATTGCAATAAATCCATGGTCCTATCTCCTACCGTTCCTGCCCGATCGCCAACTTCAGCATTTTGACGTGCTTGCGATAAAGATTGGTGGCAAGGTTATAGGCGCCCTGCGTTTCAGACACCTTGAACATCTGCTCTTCCAGCACCACGGCATTGCCCGTCAATGTCGTTTCATAGGTATCCTTGGATTTGTCCTGGCGAAACGGATCGGGTTGACGGATAGGCTGTATGTGCGACGCCCTGGTTTGGCTCATCGTGACCATTGGCGATTTGCCGCCATCCACCATTTGCCGGAAACTTTCCTTGGTCAAATCCCGTGGTTTGAAACCCGGCGTATCGGTGTTCGAAACGTTGTGAGCCAGGATTGTCTGGCGCTGCACGAGCCAGCTCATGCGGCGGCCCATCAGCCCGAAAATTGGTAACTTGCTTAGATCCATTGCGTCTTCTCACCCTGTCAACTTCCCCCCCAGGAATTTCGACAAACTGGAACGAATTGAATGGTATTTTAGATAAATTTGATTTTGCCGCGTCGCTGTAAAGAAATTGTAAAGAAACTTGGCTTTATCTGATCTCTCCAGGCCGGAAACGCTAAGTACCTTTGCGCCACAGGTAGTGACGAGGCCCTAAAATGCTCTTTTTAACCCGGAAAATCGGGGAATCCGTCGTTATAAACGACAATATTGAGGTCACGATCGTTGAAGTGCGCGGTCGTTCCATCAAGCTGGGCTTTGATTTTCCCCCTGACGTCACTGTTCTGCGCCGGGAACTCTTCGACAAAATTCAGGACGAAAACCGCGAGGCAGCGGGGTCGGCGGCCGACCTTCTCATCGGGCCGGAAGACAAGATCGGCTGAAACGCCGGTTTCAACCTTTCTTAACCATAATTTGCGAGCGTCTGGCGGTGCCGTAAGGCGGCTATCCGTTACGGACAGCGCCTTGGCGACACCGGAATTTTATACGCCGGGGGGCCGGCCGCGCCAACCAACCGCGAGAGGTCGCCAATGCCAGCGCTAAGAGACATACAGACGCAGCTCGATCAGACCTCCGGTGCGATCGAGCGGTTTCGCAGCTGCCTAGCGGAAGGCTCCATCATCGACCTGACCGGGCTCGACCAAAAAATCGAAGGCATGTGCAATGCCATCATCGAACTACCGGAGGATCAGCGCGCCACGATTAAAGCCACCCTGATCGGATTGATCGACGAGCTGAATGGCCTGGTCGAATTGCTGAGCCTGCAGCAAGACAAAGTGTCCGAAGAATTGCAAGGCGTCGCATCGCGCCATAAAGCGGTTTCCGCATATGGCAAAAGCACGAATACAACCAAACGGGACAAGACCGATCCCGCGAAATGATCATGCCGACACAATTCGCCAACCATAGGCACTGAGACCAACCGTGGAATTTACGACCTACTTCAAATTTATGCTGGCTCTGGCCTTCGTGCTGGGCTTGATCGGCGTGATGGCCTGGGGCGCCCGCAGGTTCGGTGTCCTGAGGGGCACTGTCCGAGCCGCCAGCGGCAAGCGCCGCATCGAAATTGTTGAAATCGCCCCGATCGATTCAAAACGCAAACTCATGCTGGTCCGCCGCGACCAGACCGAGCACCTTCTTCTCCTGGGCGCCACGGGCGACCTCGTGATCGAGACCGGCATTGCCGCACCCGCCGAAATCCCCGGGCCCGGCGTTCAATCCGGGCAAACCGTCGGATGACCTTGCGCCAGGCCACAAAATTGCTCGGCCCTGCGGCTGTGATGGCATTTTCCGCGATCGCAACGCCCGTGCTCGCGCAAAGCCTGTCGCTCGATCTCGGCGGCGGCGAGCCGTCAGCGACAGGGCGTATAGTCCAGATCATCGCGCTGCTCACGATTCTGAGCATCGCCCCGTCGATCCTGGTCATGGTGACGGCTTTTACCCGCATCGTTGTCGTTCTTTCCTTCCTCCGCAACGCGATGGGCGTTCAGCAGACGCCGCCGAACGCGGTCCTGATCAGCCTCGCCCTGTTCCTGACCGCCTTCGTCATGGCGCCGACGCTGGAGCAATCGTACCGCGACGGGATCGCGCCGCTGATGGAAAACCGCATCAACGAGGAAGAAGCCTTCAAACGCAGTGTCCAGCCGGTCCACAAATTCATGATGACTCACGTCCGCGAACAGGATCTCAGGCTGTTTCTCAACATCGCCAAGAGCCCGCCGGCCGAGACAGGCGTCGACACGCCGCTGCGCTCGCTGATACCCGCCTTCATGATCAGCGAATTGCGGCGCGCCTTCGAAATCGGATTTTTGCTGTTCGTGCCGTTTCTCATCATCGACATGGTGGTCGCATCGGTTCTCATGTCGATGGGTATGATGATGCTGCCGCCGGTGATGATCTCGCTGCCCTTCAAGCTGATCTTTTTCGTGCTTGTGGATGGCTGGTAT
>JAQBTY010000185.1 GCA_027624735.1 Pseudomonadota bacterium
CCGAATGATGCCTGGCCCGTTTAAAGTCGGCCGCCCCACGCTCTCACCCCGCCATCACCCGGTCGGTGCCTTCGATCTGGATGCGGTAGCCCGAGATGTTGTCGGACATCGCCTCTGAGTTCGCTTGGGTCCCGTTGCGGACACGGCGCAAATGAAAACGGCGGCTTGTATCGGGACTGTCATGTCGAGGGTCGGGCAGCCCGCGTGCGTCTACATCCATATCCGGAACACACAGGTCCAAGGGCCGAAGCGGCCCTTCAGGCCGTGGGCGGTTCTTTCCGCCGCCGCGCCACCACGGATTCGCGGTGGGCAATGTAAATAGAGGACGAGGCGATGACGGCCGCACCGAGCCATACCCAGATTTCCGGGACCTCCCCGAACAAAGCGAAGCCGAGGATAGCCGCAACAGGCAAGCGCAGGAAACTAAACGCCATGATCACGGTAGTGTCGGCGGCCTTGTAGCCACGCGACATGCAGCGCTGGCTGGTCATCTCACAGATCCCGATCAGAAACATCCAGAACAGGTGCTCAAGCGTCGGTGTTGTCCACACGAAGATGCAGGCAATGGCGCCGAGCGGCAGCATGAGGATCATGTGCCAGATGGCTAGTGCGTCCGATGTTTCATCGCGAGTCAGGATTTTTAGATTGATGGTGTTCCAGGTCAACGTGCAGACCGTCACCAGGGCGAAGACAATGCCGATATTAAGCTCAGCGAAGCCGGGTCGCACGATGATCAGCGCGCCGACCATGCCGAGGATGATGGCAGTCCAGCGCCGCAGCCGCACGATTTCGTGCAGAAAGATGATGGCCGCGATAGCGGCGATGATCGGGCGGATGAAGATAATGGATGTCACGTCGGCCAGCGGCATCAGTGTTGCCGCGAAAAAGAAAGCGGCGCTGCCGAAAAAGGCGAGCACGCTGCGCAACGTGATGATGCCGTGCCGCGTTTTGATCCTCATCGCACCCAAGCCCCGCCGCATCATCCATGGCATCATGAACACCAGCCCGAAAATTGAGCGAAAGAACACGATCTCGAACACGTGGATCTGGTCGGAAACCTTGCGCGCGAAGACCAGCGTGAACGTGACCAGCGAGCCGATGAGCAGCATCCAGAACGCCGCCTGCGCGGCCGAAGGCCAACGTCTGATGGCGGCGCCCATCTTCTCCGAAAGGCCCGGTAACCTCGTCATTCCCGTGCCTTCTTTGCCTTGTTCGCGGCTGTCTCACGATGGGCGAGATAAAGCGCTCCGGCGATGGTCAAGGCGCTGCCCGCCCAGGATCGGAGGTCGGCGATTTCAGTGAACACGATAACTCTACCAAGGTGGCGGGGGGCATGCGCGGACAGCCGTTCGGCACAACGCATATTCCATTATAGGCATCTTAACACCGGCGCGCCATCGGACATCGGTGTGACGCCGACACGTCGCTGATCTCGTATTTTAACGAATGATGGCGAGCCCGTTCTGAGCCGCCCGCCGCACTCCCTCAACCGGGAATCACCCTGTCCGTCCCTTCGATCTGGATGCGGTAGCCCGACCGGGTGTGCGGGTAGTAGTCCCACAGCGCCCGATGATGCGTGCAGCGGTTGTCCCAGAAAGCGATGGAGTGGGGGCTCCAGTTGAACCGCACCTGAAAATTGGGGTGTTCGCAGTGGTGGAACAGATAGCCGAGGATAGCGTCGCTTTCGTCCTTTGACACACCGCAGATCCGGGTGGTGAAGATAGGGTTGATGAAGAGCAGCCGGCGGCCGGTCACCGGGTGCTTGGCGATGACCGGCTGTTCGGTGATCGGCAAATTGTTGGTGGCGGTCCGGGCGAAGGCGCCGGCGCCGTCATGCAGCGCGGTCACCCCTTCCAGATAACGTTTCATGTTGTCGGACAAAGCGTCATAGGCCGCGTACATGCTGGCGAACATGGTGTCGCCGCCGCCGTCGGGCGGCACGGTATGGATATAGAGGATGGTGCCCATGGGCGGGGTTTCCATGCAGGACTGGTCGGTGTGCCATGTCTCGTTGCCGGATATGGCGGTGGAGTCCTTATCGAAATGCAGCGCCCGGACCTCGGGGTGGTCGTTGAGCTGTTTCGAGTTGGTGCCGTCGCCGCCGACGCTCACATGCAGCCGGCCGAAATGCTCGCCCAGCGCCTTCTGCGTCTCATGGGTCAGTTCCTGGTCGCGGAAGAACAGCACCTGGCGGTCCATCAGCGCGTCGTGAAGCTCCTGCACCGTCGCCGGGTCCAGCGGTTTCGTCAAATCGATATCGCTCACCAGCCCGCCGATGTTGGGCGTCACCGGTGTTACGTTGATGGTCTGGTATGCCATGGTCCCTGCCTCCGCTTTCGTTGCGCGAAGGATGACTCCAAATCATCCGGCAGGCAAACTGTTCTCCCTCAAGCAACGGGAAAGCAAAACGGGCCATGATAATCACGCTCCATAAAAATCTCCGCGCGGTTTTTTACGCGCCGTTCTACGCGGCGTTTGCGCTGGACGCGTTTGCCGCCCAAGGCATCGACGTGCGGCTGGAGACATCGGACGCGCCGGGGCCGACGGCGCGAGGGCTTTCCGATGACGCACCCAGCGTCTGGTGGGGCGGGCCCATGCGTATTCTGGTGGACCGCGACCGCGACCCGGACTCTGCCCTGGTCAGTTTCTGCGAGGTGGTGACGCGCGATCCGTTCTTCCTGGTTGGCAACACCCCGAACCCCGGCTTCACCTTTTCAGACCTGACCGGTCTACGCCTTGCGACGGTGAGCGAAGTGCCGACGCCCTGGATGTGTCTGCAGCAGGATGTGCGCGACGCGGGGCTTGACCCGGCGGCGCTGGATCGCATCGCCGACCGGACCATGGCCGCCAACGCGGACTCCTTGCGCGCCGGCACGGTCGATGTGATCCAGGTGTTCGAGCCCTTCGTGGAGCAGCTGGTGTCGGAAGGGGCAGGGTATATCTGGTACGCGGCGGCGCATCGCGGCCCGACGTCCTACACCGCGTTCTATACCACCGGACAAATCCTGACCGGCCAGCGCGACACGATGCTGGCCATGATGCGCGCCATCCACCGGACCCAGACATGGCTGCACGGGTCGGACCCGGAAACCATCGCGAACACTCTTAAATCTTATTTTCCCGACATCGATGCCGCCACGCTGACCGGCTGCATTGCCCGCTACAAATCCCTCGGCCTGTGGGGCCGCGATCCGTTCCTGCCAGAAGCCGGCTTCGAGCGGCTGAAACGATCCTGCCTCTCCGGCGGGCTGATCCGGCGCGGCGCGTCATACCGCGATTGTGTCGACAACAGCCTCGCCTTGGCGGCCATTGGTCACGCGGATAAATCCCCACCTCACCCCAACCCTCTCCCCCCCAATGGGGCGGAGAGGGAGTAGACTCAGGTCCTGCATCATCGTTCCCCTCCGCCCATTGGGGGGGGGGGGTGGGGGGGGGGGGGTGCCAGAGGCCGGACGCCTAGGCAAGACAACAGTTTCGGCTTTCTTGTCGACCCGGTATGGTTCCCATACACTCTCCCTATCGAAAAAAAACTGGTTTTGCTTCCGCAGGAGACGCCCATGGCATCTGTCATCGAAAAGAGCGACATCGTCGCCCGTATCACCGCAATCCGCGACAAGTGGCATTTCAAGCAGCATCCCCTGTCGCAGCGTCTCGCCGAGGGCACGCTGGATCTGCGGGTGCTCGCCATCTACATGGCGCAACACGCCAAATACGTGCGTTACGGGCTGCAGGCCTTCGGACACCTGTATGCGCGGGGCGCCTCGGATGTGCGCAAGATGCTGGCCGAGAATATGGCGGAGGAAGAAGGCCTGATCGGCGGCCATACGGAGCACGGCGCCCATGATCACATGCAGATGATCTATGATTTCTGTGACCGTGCCGGTTTGACCAGGGAAGAAGTCCTGGGCGTGGAGATGACGCCGGGCTGGTATGGCCGCGCGCTTTATTACCTCAACGTCGCGCGCGAGGAACCGGTCGGCGTGGTGCTCGCCATGCAGTTCACCCAGGAAGGCCAGATGCCAGCCTTCAATGCCGAAATCGTGCTGCCGGCGTTCGAGAAACATTACGGCATCAAGCGCACCGACCGCGCCGCCATCTTCTTTGCCGAACATGAAATGGCGGACCAGGAACATTCCACCCGCCAGCTTGCCCTGGCCGCGAAATATCTCGATACCCCGGCGCTCGAGGCGCGGGCCGAAGTGGTGGCGGAGGAAATGTGCAAGCTCCGCTGGGGCTGCACGTCTGACACTTACCGCAAGGAACATCTGAAACAGTGGGATGAAATGCCCCCCGGCGTAAAGTAGGGCGGGCGATTATGCAGACCCATGATCGTGTAGCCATCGTTGGGGGTGGTCCCGTCGGCCTAACGGCGGCCTATCTTCTGGCGGCGGAAGGCGTGCCGGTGACATTGTTCGAGCGCGAGGAGCGGGTGCTGCCTGATTACCGCGCCTCGACGTTTCATGCCGGAACCATGGATTTGTTTGAAGGGAGCGGCATTTCCGAAGCGCTGCTGGAGATGGGCATCCAGTGCCCCACCGTGCAGTATCGCAGCTGGTCGGATGGCAAGATCGCGGAATTCGACCATGAGGTCCTCAAGGATGACACCAACCATCCCTATCGGCTGCAGTGCGAACAATACAAGCTGGCTGGCTGGCTTTTCGACCGCTTGTCGGAAACGCCCGGGGTGGAGCTTCTGTACGGCCATGCGGTGACGGGCCTCGACCAGGACGATAGCGGCGTGACCGTTACGGCGGACGGTCCCGACGGCAGGGTTACGCTGATCGCCGATTACCTGATTGGCGCCGACGGCGGCCGCAGCACCATCCGCAAGGCGCTGGATATCGGGTTCGAAGGCCATACATTTCCCGACCGGATTCTGGTCATGGGCACCACGCTGGATCTGCGGACGGTTCTGCCCGATCTCGCTTTTGTGAACTATGTCTCCGATCCGGTCTATTACGGCCATATCCTGCGCATCCCCGATCTGTGGCGCATGAGCACGCCGATCCAGGACGATATGTCCGATGAGGAAGCGCTGCGGGACGAGGAAATCGAGAAGCGCCTGCAAAAGGTGATCCCGGATCTGAAACTGCCCGATATCCGCGTGCGCGGCGTCTATGCGGCGCATCAGAGGGTGGCCGACAGCTACCGCAAGGGACGGGCGTTTCTGGCCGGCGACGCCGCGCATCTCAACAATCCCAAGGGCGGCATGGGGCTCAATGGCGGGATGCATGACGCGCTCGATCTGGCGCGGCGGCTGGCGAAGATCTGGCATGGCGAAGCCGACGAGCGGGAGCTCGATGGCTACGAGGCGCTGCGCCGGCCCGAAGCGGTCAATGACATTCACCGCCAGACGCAGCAAAACATGAAGAATCTGACGGTGTCGGGCGACGAGGCGCGACGGCAATTGTTCGACGACTGGCGCCGGAAATCGGCCGACCCGGCGCTCGCGCGCGAGATGCTGCTGCAATCCTCCATGATCGCCAGCCTGCGCCGCTGCGGCATGCTGAAAGATCGCGCCTAGTGGATATCCGGCGGGTCTGACGTTCGCTCCTGCACCGAAGGCGGACAGGGGGGACCCGATCGAAATTTCCATCAACGTTCTTATTTGGGTTGAACGTTGATCGCGGTATGTGCGAGCATTTTCCCGCGCTCCTCCAACGAGACGAAAGCGGTGTCCCCATGGCCTCAGACGACGATCATTCCCACACTCATTCTCATGATCATTCGCACGGCTCGGAACTGTCCGATATGCAGGTCCGGGTACGCTCACTGGAGACGGTTCTCTCGGAAAAGGGCTATGTGGATCCGGCGGCGCTCGATGCCATTGTCGAGGCCTATGAAACCCGCATCGGGCCCCATAACGGCGCGCAGGTGGTCGCCCGGGCGTGGAGCGATCCCGCGTTCCGCGAGGCGCTGCTTGAGGATGCGACCAAGGCGGTCAATGCCATGGGGAATTTAAGTCCGGTGGGCAGCCATCTCATCGCCATCGAGAATACCGGGGCGACGCACAATATGGTCGTGTGCACGCTGTGCTCCTGCTATCCGTGGGAAGTGCTGGGACTGCCGCCGACCTGGTACAAGTCGGCGGCCTATCGCTCGCGCGCGGTGATCGAGCCCAGAAAAGTCCTGTCCGACTTCGGCGTGAGCCTGCCCGAGGAAACGGAAATCCGGGTATGGGATTCAACCGCCGAGACGAGATTCCTGGTGGTCCCCAGGCGTCCCGCCGGGACCGAGGGTTGGAGCGAAGAGAAACTCGCCGCCCTGGTCACCCGAAACAGCATGGTGGGAACCGGCCTGGCCCTCAATCCGGGGGACGCCCCGTGACAAACTCCATCCATGACATGGGCGGCATGCACGGTTTTGGCCCGGTGGAGGAGGAGCCCAATGAGCCGGTCTTTCACGAGAAATGGGAAAGCCGCGTCTATGCCATGAACCGGGCCATGGGACCGCTGCGTCTGTGGACCATCGACCAGGGGCGCGCATCGCAGGAGACGTTACCACTGTCTCTTTATGTCAGCGCCACCTATTATCAGCGCTGGCTGCTGGGCCTCGAGCGCCGTGTTTTGGAACACAATCTCGCCGGGGCGGACGAGCTTGCAGCGGGACGGTCGCTGCGGGCCAACGACAAACCCAATCGCATCTTTACGCCCGAAGACGCCAATAACCTGAACCGGGGCAATTACGAACGGGACGCGTCGGCGCCGCCCCGGTTCAAGGCCGGCGACCGGGTCCGGACGCGCAACATCAACCCGGCGACACACACGCGCCTGCCACGCTATGCGCGGGACAAGGTGGGCGAGGTCGAAGCAATTCGCGGCTGCCACGTCTATCCCGATTCGGTCGCCATCGGGGCCGGCGAAGATCCGCAGTGGCTCTATACCGTCGTGTTTCCCGGCAAGGTGCTGTGGGGTGAAGACAGCGACCCGTGGGTGAAAGTCTCCATAGAAGCGTTCGAGCCTTATCTGGTCCCGGCATGAGCGGGACAGGGTCTGGTCCCGGCATGAGCGAGGCCAATACGGACGCGGCGCATCAGGTTCTCGATGCCGTTCCGGGCATCCCGCAAGACGCCGAAGGGCCGGTCTTCAGGGAACCCTGGGAAGCGCAATCCTTCGCCCTGACCCTCAGCCTGTATGAGCAGGGGCTGTTTACCTGGAAAGAATGGACGGCGGCGCTGGTGGCGGAGATCAAACGCGCCCAGGATTCCGGCGATCCCGACACCGGGGAAACCTATTATCGGCATTGGCTCGCCGCCCTGGAACGGATTGTTGCCGAAAAGGGTGTCGCGGACGATGCCACGCTGGGCCGCTATCGCGACGCCTGGCGCCGGGCCGCCGACCGAACGCCGCATGGCGAGCCAATCCTGCTCGATCCCGGCGATATGGAAAATTAGCCCAATACCATCCCTATCGGGACGTCACGCCGAGCCTTTGATTTCCCGCCATATGCCAAGTTTCTGCTGGGCGACGCGGTCGGAATAGCTGAACAGGACTGAGTCTTCGTTGGCTTCCAGCCGATGGGGCATCCAGCAGGGCACGCAGAAGATATCCTTTTCTTTCCAATTCATTGTGACGGTTTCTTCACCTTTCGTCACATGAACGCGGCCGCTGCCTTCGGTCACGGAATAGACGACGCCTTCGGTGGTCCGCCAGGTCTCGCCGCTGAAACCCTTGGGGAGCATCTGGAGGAAGGTCGAGATGGTCGGCATGGCGCTTTGGCCAGTGGTCGGGTCGACATACTGCATTTTAAGACCGTCGCACTTGTCCCAGTCGGCGCCCTGACGCAACTGTTCCAGCGCCTCTCGCGACCGTTCATAGGGGTAGTTGAAGATGGGGGATTCCAGCCTGGTCCAGCTTTCGCCGACCGGCCGCATGTTGGCGCCATAGCGCGCCTGACTGTCGCCCGGCGGCACGGTATCCGGCGCCTGGTCTTCGGCATGCACTTCGAAAAACAGCGGGCCGAACAGGGCCACCATGGGAATGTCGAGCCCATCCATCCAGACCACCGGCCCGTCGCCGTCATGGCCGTGATCGTGCCACGCCCAGGCGGGGGTGATGATGAAATCGCCCGGCTTCATATAGGAGCGTTCGCCGCCCACCGCGGTATAGGCGCCATGGCCTTCCATGACAAAGCGAAGCGCCGCCGGCGAATGGCGATGGGCCGGCGCGATTTCTCCCGGCATGATCAACTGCAGCCCGGCGAACAGGGAATCGACGATGCGGTGGCTGTTGTCGAGACCGGGGTTTTCCAGGATCAGGACACGCCGCTGCGCTTCCTTGGTGGTGATCAGGTCGCCGCTTTCCAACAATCCGGAGCGGATCGCATCGTAATCCCAAAGATGCGGCACCGCATCGATGACCGGTTCGGGCGTCACCAGCCGCCGATTGACCTCCCACAGCGGCGACAGGTCGAACCCGGCCATGCGTTCGTAATAGGCTTCCCGCTCGGGCCGCAGATTGCTGTGTTCGTTGACGGTGCCGGCGTCGCTCATGGGACTCTCCCTAACTCGTGGATGACGCCTATAGTACGGGGGTTGCCGTCGGGCCGCAAAGAGATCTCGGCGTTTGCGGTTTCGCGGCAGCGAAATCGAAAATGATGTTTGCAATCATTTCCCCTCGACAACCTAAATCACGATTGTCATCCCGGCCA
>JAQBTY010000186.1 GCA_027624735.1 Pseudomonadota bacterium
AATTTCGCTTTCTCAATGAGTCGGGGTATATTAATTTTATAATTTGATGATTCTATATTAAAAATTGTATTATTCACCCGTAACCAGTGCATTTTGAGAAGCAATGTCGCTTGGGTTGGCAAAAATGAAAGGTTTTTTGCCATGCGCGATAAGCACATTAAGATTGCCGGTGATGATCAAACACATGAAGATCAAACGCGTAGAGCTGTGCCCCCTAAAGCCGGGACCGATGCGACTGCCGTTAAATTGCGGGTTCGTCCGGCCAATTCCAATCAGGATCTTAATCTCGTAAAAATCGCTTCCGGCTGGAAAAGACGGGACCAAAGCGTCCCGAAATGGTGGCGGAATCACCTGAGGGGTATGTTCCGTTAAATCGGCCGGAGCAATATGCGGTACCCTAAATTGCGAAGCGAAAAAACATGATCGAGGTGATCAAGCGCCCAGGTCTAATGATTCCCTTTGACTGGAATGTGCTCTAGACTTCCTTGAGACAACAGGCTCAAAGACCTTGCAAGGAAATAGGGATGCAGAACACGGCCATCACGATCCGTCCCATGTCGGCTTTTACCGGGGCCGAGATTAGCAATGTCGATCTTCGCCAGCCGCTGGCGGAGCAGACCTATCTTGAAATCCGCAAGGCACTCAATGACTGGGGCGTGATTTTTTTCCGCAGCCAGGATCTCACGCCCGCCCAGCAGCTTGCCTTCGCCCGCCGCTTCGGAAAGGCGGAGGCGGATGCCCATGTCTCCAACATGCAGGGCGTGGATGGTATCCCCGAGGTAAAGGAAGTCGTCCGCGAAGCAGACCACGTCCGCAATATCGGCGGCTTCTGGCATATGGATCAATCCTTCCACCCAAATCCCAGTTGCTTCTCCGTGCTTTATGCGCGCGAACTGCCGCCGGTTGGCGGCGACACCAGCTTTGCCCATCTCAGCGCGGCCCATGACGCGCTGTCGCCAGGGTTCCGCGCCACACTGGAGAGACTCTCCTGTACTCATGTGCGGTCCCATGCCGACAGCGCCGCCATCAATCCGGCGGCGTCCGCCCTTAGCCATGAATACTATACGGAGAGCCTCAAAAAATTCGCCGGCATGGAGGCCAGTCATCCGGTAATTGCCACGCATCCTGAGTCCAGCCGCAAAGTGTTGTATTTCAGCCCCATCTATTGCGATCGCTTCGATGGCTGGACCCGCGAGGAAAGCCTGCCGCTGATGACGCACCTCACGAAAGTGATGACCGAGCCGGAGCACACCTGCCGGTTCCGCTGGGAAGAAGGATCAATGGCCATGTGGGACAATCGCGCGGTCGTGCATTATGCGTTGGACGATTATGCCGGCCATCGTCGTCTCATGCACCGGATCACGGTCGAAGGCCCATGGCTTACCCCCTGCTCCGCCGCCGCCTGAAACCAGCACATGAAGCCTCTTTGTATTTATCACGGGAATTGTGCCGACGGTTTTGGCGCAGCGTGGGCCGTGCGGCATTATTTCGGCGACGGCAATGTCGAGTTCCACGCCGGACTGCACGGTGAAGCGCCACCGGACACGACCGGCCGCGACGTGGTGATCGTTGATTTCTGCTACAAACGGTCAATTCTCGACGAAATGGCGGCCAAGGCCAATGGCGTGTTGGTTCTGGACCACCATAAAACGGCGCAGGATGATCTGCTGGATGTGGCCGGCCCGAAAAGCTGGGAGCCGTGGCTAACCGGGCCTCCCGCCAAACTTGGCGCGGTGTTTGACATGGGGCGCTCGGGCGCGGGGCTGACATGGGATTTTTTCTTTCCCAAAACGGCGCGGCCAAAACTTCTCGACCACATCGAGGATCGCGATTTATGGCGGTTCAGACTGGACGGCACGCGCGAAATTCAAGCGGCCCTGTTTGCCTATCCTTATGATTTCTCGGTGTGGGATAGCTTCATGCTGCTGGAGGATTTTGACCGGCTGCGTGCCGAGGGCGCCACGATCGAGCGCAAACATTTCAGGGACATCGATGAGCTGCTGGGCGCCTGCCAGCGGCGCCTTGTCATCGGCGGCCATGACGTGCCCGTCGCCAATCTGCCCTACACCCTGACCAATGACGCCGGCCACAAGATGGCCCAGGGGGAACCCTTCGCGGCGTGCTACTACGACAGGGCAGACGGAAGGGTTTTTTCGCTTCGCTCAACCGAAGGCGGCCTCGATGTATCGGAGATCGCGAAGGCCTATGGCGGCGGCGGCCACACGCACGCCGCCGGTTTTCAGGTGCCAAGAGATCACGAATTGGTCAAAAGCTGAGGGAGAAAATTAGATGGAAGGCATGGCGGGAAAAACAGTCTTTATTACCGGCGCAGCCAGCGGTATCGGGCGGGCGACCGCGTTGGAACTCGGCCGCGCCGGCGTCGCCGTGACGGTTGCCGACCGCAACGCCGATGGCGCGCAGGCCACGGTATCTGAAATTGAGGGCGGCGGCGGCCAGGCCGTGGCGGTTACGCTGGATGTTTCGGATTCGTCGGCAGTTAACGCAGCCGTGGCAGAGTCGGAAGCAGCCCTCGGCCCGATCGACTATCTGGTCAATATCGCCGGCATCGGCCAGAGGATCGCCGCCGAACTCATCACGGACGAAGATTGGGCCCGCATGATGGGCGTCCACGTGGGCGGCATGTTCCACTGCTGCCGCGCGGTACTGCCGGGCATGATGGAACGCCGGTCCGGCGCGATTGTCAGCATGTCCTCGATCCACGCGTTCCGCGGACAGGCCTACGCGGCGCATTACGCGGCGGCCAAGGGCGCGATCATGGGATTTACACGCTCAATCGCGCGCGAAAAAGCATCATACGGTATCCGCGCCAACGCCGTGGCGCCGGGCCCCATCGACACGCCGCTGTGGCGCAGTGGCCGCGCTCCCGAAGAACTCGATGCCATCATCGCCGAGAGAACCAAAATCATCCCGGCCGGGCGCCTTGGACAGCCGGAAGAAGTCGCCCACATGATCGTCTTTCTGCTAAGCCCCGCGGCGAGCTATGTCACCGGCCAGATTATCCCGGTCGACGGCGGCGAAACCATGGCGTGATGCCGGCGCTGGCATGGATTGCCGAGACGGTCCTTGTTCCTGAAAATCAAATCGCCCTATAGTTGGCCGGATCTGAACCGGCCTTCCCGCCCGGCCGAATGGGAGAAACGCCATGACAAGCCCCTCCACTAACGACAGTTACACAATTCGCGATCTGGCCATGGAAGTGCAGCGGCAAATGTCGATCCACGGATCGGACGGTCCGAAGCTGCTGGACGGCTTGCGCGAACCTCTGTCCAGAATTCTGGCCAGCGATCTGAGCCACGTCGGCGTCAAGCGTGAGGGCAACCATATCGATGAAAGCCGCTATCTGTATTACGATTGCGATATGTCGATCACCTTCGACCATATGCCCAAGGGCAAGGACATTCCGCCGCATGATCACGGCATCTGGGAAGCTCTGGGACTCTATAGCGGGCAGCTCAAGCACACAGTCTATGACCGCAAGGATGACGGCAGCAAAGAAGGCTATGCCGAGCTCGAGATCATCGACGACCGGGTGCTCCAGCCCAAGGAAATGGCCATCGTCGCGCCGCCGGCGGAGATCCACGGCTTCACCGCCCTGACCGATGACACCTGGACCGTGACCATCGTCGGCGGACCCTACAAGCTCGACCGCTCCTATTACAATCCGGCCGAAAATTCCTACCGCAGGGCCAATCCCAAAAAAACCAAGATCGTTTGAGCCCGGATCGCCCTGATGGATTTACATTTAAAAGACAAGGCTGTCCTGGTGACGGGCGGCAATCGCGGCATCGGACTTGCCATTGCGCTGGCCTTTGCGGCGGAAGGCGCGCATGTCGCCATCTGCGGACGCGACCGGGCGGCACTCGAGGCGGCCTGCGCAGCCATTTCCAGTCACGGTGTACGGGCCAGCGCCACCGCCGTGGATTTGTTCACCGCCGAGGGCTGTGAGCAGGCGGTCGCGGCGGCGGTGGCGGCGTTCGGCGGGCTCGATGTTCTGATCAACAACGCCTCGACCGGCGTGAGCGGAACCCTGGAAACGCAGACCGACGAAAAACTCATGGAACGGGTGATGGGAAAGACGCTGGCCTCCATGCGCTGCACCCGCGCCGCCCTGCCCCATCTTCGCACCTCCGGAAGCGGGCGGATCATCTGCATCGGCGGCACCGCCGCCCGCACGCCGGGCCCGGATTCCCTGCCCAGCGGGCTGGCCAATTCAAGCCTGGTGAATTTCGCCAAGCACATGAGCCTTCAAGCCGCGCCTGACGGCATAACGGTCAATGTCGTGCATCCCTCCTTCACCAAGACCGAACGCCACGCCGACCGTATCGCCGCGCGCGCCAGCCAGCGCGGCATCAGCCTGGAAGCGGCGGAGGAATCCATGGCGGAGGGCGTGCCGATCGGCCGCATGGTGGAACCCGGCGACATCGCGCCCCTGGTTCTTTTCCTGGCCTCGGCACAGGCCGGCGCGCTGACCGGCCAGGCCATCGCCGTAGACGGCGGCGCAACGCCAACCGTGGTCTATTGAGGCGAAACCATGGAACCTGAGCCAAAGGGTTGGCAACATTGGGTGGGGTTCATCCTTGCGATCTGCGCGGGCTTTGCGATTTTTTACCTGATGCGCTGACAGGCCGTCTCCCAAGGGCGCTTGCGGCACTCAATTACGCCGCGGGCGAGAAACTGGCGGGGATGAGCACGCGGTTTTCCTGTTCGACGATCAGCGGCAGGGCGACATCGAGATAGGCGGGCCAGTCCGGATGCGCCGCCAGTGTCGCGCGCCGGTCGAGCCGGTCATCGAGGCTGTCATAGCCCCATATATGAACCACCTTGTTCAATCCGCCCACATCGGTGTGCCAGAAACCAACCAGAGTCCCCAGCACCTCTTTCTGGACGGGCAGGCCGAGGACTTCGTAGTTTTTCATGTATTCCGCGATCTTCCCGGGTTGAATGGTGTAGATGCGTTCTTCGTAAATCATGCGATCCTCCGGGGCAAAGTCAGTGCGTTGTCTTGGTCTCGTTTTATCAGACTGGCCAACAGCGGTCATCACTCGCCCTTCCACTGCCCCTGTAATTTGATCTATCCAGAGACCCGATTTCCGCTACAATCCGGCGTTGGATCGAGTTAGTGCCGCTTACAGACATTCTGGCAAAGGGAGCACGCGAACGATGACACAGGTCACAAGTTTTCTATCACCCAGTGGACAGCAGATTACAAAGGGCAGCGGCCCGGCGACGCGCATACAGGTCGGCACCCTCGAAGGGGTCGCGACACTGGAGCGCGCGGAGCTTGGCGCGCCGTGGGCGCTGACCGGCCGGTCACTGGCCGATCGCCATGTGGCGGCGCTGGTCTATGAAGAAGTATCGGGCAAGCTTTTCGCTGCGGCCCATGCCGATGGCGGGCTTTGGGTCAGCGATAACGGCCATGGCAAAAGCTGGCGCCAGCTCACCAACGGGCTCGATCGGCCGCATATGTATGCCATGGCGGCGCGCCGGCGCGGCGACCGGGTCACGCTGTTTCTCGGCACCCGGCCCGCGGCGCTCTATCGCAGCGACGATCTCGGGGAAAGCTGGACGGAAATCACCGCCATCTTCGACGTGGCGGACGTGGAAAAATGGACATTCCCGCCGCCGCCCCATATCGCGCACGTCAAACAGATCGTGTTTCACCCGACCGATCCCGACATTTTTTACGTCCTGATCGAACAGGGCGCGTTCCTGAAAACAACCGATGACGGCAAGACCTTCACGGATCTGACGAGCTATTCGCACCCCGACGATGCCTCATACCGCGACCTCCACCGTCTGGTGATCAAACCCAACGATCCCGACAAGCTGGTCGTCGTCACCGGTGTCGGCATCTATCGCAGCGAAGATGCCGGCGCGAGTTACGAGCAGCTCACATGGCGCGGCGAACAGATGGGCTATCCCGATTTCGCGTTCCTAGACCCCGACGACGACAACATCATCTATTCCGGCGGATCGGAACTGAACCCGCGCGCCTGGTACAATACCGGAATCGCCAAATCCTCCGTCATGCGCAGCACCGACAATGGCGACAGCTGGGTCACCCTCGGCAACGGCCTGCCGAACCCCATGGTCGGCGCCATCGAAGGCATGAGCCAGCATGTCTGGGATGGCGGCATGATGCTGCTCGCCGGCACCGCGACAGGGGAAGTCTACGCCACCGAAGACAAAGGCGCCTCGTGGCAGTTGATTACCGACAAGGCGCGACCGGTCTCGAAGGAGGATCACCACATCCCCTTCATCTCGGAAGAAGTCCGGCGCGAGACACTGGCGGCGCGGGGGGATTAGAGCCAGCTGGATATTCGACCGGGCGGGTTTGAAACCCGCCCCTACGCCCTCATGGATTAATGTAGGGACCGGTCTTAGAGTCTGTCCGAAAAGTTTTGGCTGTTTTCAGCCCCTTACCCTCTTCTTTCGTCACCCCCGGGCTTGACCCGGGGGTCCAGGAATTGGCGCATTTCCTGAGGATAGGCTGGATTGCCGGATCAAGTCCGGCAATGACGAAAGAAATATTCAGAAATCTAACATGAGGGAAATGAAGGACTTACTTTTCGGACAGACTGTCAGACCGGCCCGCCCTAGTGGTCTGCATCATGTCACCCCGCATCGGGTTTGACGTAGTCAGTCTTGCCGCCGCCTTTCTGTGATTTCAGGTAATCGTCCACATGGCCGGTCGGGTCGGCATAGGTCCGCAGGCGATGGCTGATGAACTCATCGGTGCGGAGCGCCATGTCGTAGGTTGAATCGAGCGCCGCATAGGCCGACAGCTTGGCATGCTCCAAAGCCGCCGGATGGCGCGACGCGATCTCCCTGGCCAGGTTATCGACTTCCTTCTTCAACGACGCCGCCGGCACCACATGGGACACCAGCCCGACCCGCGCCGCCTCCGCGCCCGACAAATTCTTGCCGGTCAACTGCACCCGGAACGCGGTCTTGGCCGGCACGCCCGACTGGAACAGGGTCGGCGTCGCCACCGCGCCATAGGAACCGCGGATAATTTCCGGCATGCCGAGTTTCGCGTCTTCCGCCGCCACCGCCAGCTCGCATCCGTTGACGATGACCAGCCCGCCCCCCAGGCAATAGCCTTGCACCGCCGCGATGGTAATCTGCGGGCAGGACCGGAGCAGCCCCATGAGCTCGCGCAAATCCGCCTGATCCCAACGCTGGGGCGTCTTCTGCCGCGTCCGGCCGAGCTCGTGCAAATCCATACCGGCGCAGAACGCGTCACCGGCGGCATCGATAACGATGCAACGGATCTCGCGATTGTCCCTGATGTCATAGAGCGCCGCGAGCAGCTCATCCATCAACGCCTGGTTCAGGGCGTTTTTCTTTTCCGGCCGGTTCAGCGTCAGCCGCGCGATACGGTCCTTCCGCGATACCCGTTTCAAGATCAGTTTTTGCGTTGCCATTATTTTATCCTCCCTTTGCGACCAATTGTTGCACAGCTTGTGTCAAGCGTCTCCGCTTCGATTAACTCTCCACCATGAATCCGGGCAGGACAGCATTCAGTAAAGTTTTCTTGACATTTCGAGTGCGTAGAACTATAAGATTTCCTTAGTTTCCCGAACCGTGCCCTGAGCCGTTCGGGTTTTTTATTGCCTGTAACCGAACCGTTTTTACCCCCGCCCGGCGCCCGCCGCGAGCGGGTTTTTTCATGCCCATCGCCCAACATAGGAGACCCAACCATGCCCGACATCATTCTACCCAAGCGTATCCCCGCGCTGGTAACGCGCCGCCGGTCCGTCGACGCGCCGACGGCCGCGGATGTACCCACAATCAACCCGGCGGTGGCGCGCGATCCGGGGCTGACGGTGCCCGACGGCGCGTTCGGCGGTGGTATCGGCGAGGGGCTGGAGACTTTCGGCGCCGCCCTGTCCCAGGCCTCCGAGGAAGTCAGAAATTCGATAGACCGCCAGCAGCGCCTCAGGGATGCCACCGAAGAAGCCAAAACCAAGGAGGAGCTTCTCACCCATTTGCGCGACGGTCTGAGCAAGCGGGCAACAGAGGCCGATTTCGCCGAAGATGCGGTCCGCGGCGAGTACAATTCCTTTGTCAGCAACAGCATCGTCGATTCCAGGCGGCGGTATAGAAGCGCTACCGGCGCCGCCCGGATGAGCGCCGAAGCCAGCACAAGGCTCGACCGGACCCTGGACGATATCGGCAAGATCTTTATCGACCAGAGCGACTCGCTGCACCTGCGGAGCCTGGAACAGCGCGGCATCGAGCAACTCACCTCGCTCGCCGATCAGGCCGCCAGACAGGCGCGCAACGATCTGGCGATGGTACCGGACGAAGACCCGGCCCTGCTTCTCGACATCCATCTCGGGATATTCGACGACACCGTCGCCGCATTCGACGGCGCGTTCAAGGGAAACAAGGAGCGCGACATCCGCGCCGCCGGCCGGGTGAAGATCATCGAAGAATTTGTCGGCGGCATGGCCGAGGCCGGGCGCGGCGGCGAGGCGCAGGCGCTGCTGAAGAACGAAGAAATCGCCGGATTGCTGGACGACGTCACCCGCGCCCGGTTAAAACGCAACACTAGCAGCCTGTCGGACTTGAAACGCGGGTCAGGATACGATTCAATCTGATTATTGTTTTTG
>JAQBTY010000187.1 GCA_027624735.1 Pseudomonadota bacterium
TGATGTTCCTACGCCCTCAAGCTTAAACTCCGGGGGAGAAGATGTCTCATCATCATTGGCACAGAGGGTTGTTCCGTCCTCTTGATGGTTTCAACACGAACCTCCGTGCTACTGAGAACGTAGTGCCGGTGGGTGGTCTTTCTCCAATACCGTTGGCAAATGAAATCAAGAGCCGTTGGCTATGGCGATTTGTCTATACGCAGCCTCGATTTCTGGGCAGAATCACAGGATGTCTGACCGTATTCCACCTGATCGTCCGCCAAATCCGAACTTCGAAAAGTCCCGGGCGCTTCGCGGGCCGCTCTCCGCTCAGCTCGCGTCCTATGATGAGATGCTGTGTGAGCGGAACCCTGCAACAGGCGCGGCCTATCAGGGGTTGGTCGAGCACTTGATCAAGGTGGAAGCGGGAAAGAACGCCCCGGCCGCCGGCGATATGTTGCCGCCGTTTCTCTTGCCGGATGAAAATGGTCGCCTGGTCTCGTCGGACGAACTTCTCTCCAGGGGCCCGCTGGTCGTCACGTTCAATCGCGGCAATTGGTGTCCGTATTGCTGGCTAGAACTCAGTGCGCTTGCGGACCATTATGAAGCGATCATCGAGAGGCGCGCTTCAGTCGTATCCATCACGCCCGACGTCGCGACGTATAGCAGGCGTCTCAAAAAGCGCCTTGGGCTGGGCTTTCCAGTCCTTACCGATTTGGACAACGGATATGCGCTCGAAATGGGCCTGTCGGTTGCGTTGACCGATGATGTGAAGGGCGTGTACGACCGGGCCGGGATCGATCTGGGCATATTTCAGCGGAGTGCTGTCTGGTTCCTTCCCATACCGGCAACACTGGTCGTCGGCGGCCAGGGGATCATCCGCCATGCCTACGTCAATGAAGACTTTCGCCAGCGTTTCGAACCGGATCTAATTCCTGAAATCCTGGCGGAATTGACTTAGTGAATAATCAGGCGGCTTCCAACGACCAGTCCGCCGCCCGCAGGAGTTTCACCAAACTGCTTGCCGCCACTGAACGTTGGCGGCCAAACACGCCGTAGACTTCAACCGTTCGTGTGACATTTAGATCTTCGACCACCGTCATCGGGTATCCGGACGCCCGCGCGGAACTTTCCGGCATGAGCGCAACGCCCAGGCGCCCGCCAACAAATGTATCCACGTCGTCGTCACCGGACACTTCGTGCTGATTTACCATCGCGATGCCTTGTGCCGCCAGAGCCTCCTCGAAGGCAGGATGATTTTCGCAATAGGGCCGCTTGATGAGCGACAACCCACTCAAGGCGGTGAGCGGTAGCCTGGCATCGACGGGCTCGGGCGAACCAATCAGGACAAAGCCTTCCTCGAACAGGTGCCAGCGGTCGAGGCGATCCCAATCGGCGCCAGGCATTCTGGCGGCAATGCCGAGTTCGATATCACCTGCCTTGAGGGCCTCCAGAATACCCCCGGCATCCGCGCGCATCATGTGCAATTCCAGACCCGGTAAGGCGCGCGCGAGTTCAGCAAGGGAAGGCATGATCAGATCCAGCGGGAAGGTTTTGGATAATCCGACCCGTAACGGGGACAATTCCGTTGATCGGTATTTGGCGGCCTGCTCTTTCGCCTGCACCGCACTGTCATAGGCTTGCCGCAGAAGCGGCTGCATTTTGCGGCCAAGATCGGTCAAATGGGTCTGGCTGCGCTCGCGACGAAAGAGATCGCCGCCCAGTTCTTCCTCCAACTTCCTGATTGCTCTTGAAAGGGACGGTTGCGCCACATGGCATTCCTCCGCGGCGCGCGTAAAGTTCAGGGATTTCGACACCGCCAGAAAATACCGGATCTGATGCATTTCCATGGTGCTACCCGAACCCCCGACGCAAATCTGTTACACTGCCCTACTCAGCCGCCGAAGCCGCGCGGGTTGGCTGGAAAAGCTCGTCCAGGCACCAGCGCGCGACTTCGCTTCCTGTCGCGAACCAAACGCCGTCGGCCTTTTTCATATGCTGGATGATCGCCCGCAGGGCGTTGGCACGACCCGGCCGGCCGGAAATATAAGGATGGAACTGGAACGGGCAATAAGTAGCGCTCTGTTTTGATTCCGCATGCAATTCGTCGAACATCCCTTTCCAGACGATGAGCGAATCGTCGGGATTGCCATGATCGTTGAAATAGGTACGGCCGTCGCCGAATGGCTGGCGCGGCAGTTCAACCAGAGCCCGGTCGCCGTCCCGCCACAGGAACGGCAGATCGTGGGAAAAGCTGTTGCTGTTCCACAGAAACCCGTGGTCCATGAGCAACGCCAGACTGTTCGGGCTCTGGGTGCAGGATCGCCATCCCATCGGCCGGTTTCCCGCCCGCTCGCTGATCATGCCGAGGGTTTTGCGCATGACCGCGTTTTCTTCGTCGCGGGAAAGATTGCGGGCGACCTCATGGTGATAGCCATGACCGGCAACTTCATGGCCTTTGGCGACGATGGCCTTGACGGCATCCGGATAGCGCTCGGCGATCGCGCCGCAGGTGAGAAACGTCGCGATGACCTTTTCTTCCTCGAGAATTCGGAGGATGCGCCAGATCGCCGTGTTCGGGCCGTATTCCGCCTGGGTGTAGGTTTCGTGATTGATCTTGCCATCGGCCAGGGGACGGATATCTTCGCCGCCCTGGAAGTCGAAGGTCAGCGTTACCGCGCACCGGTAACCCGTCGGCCATCTAATTTTTTCGTTGTCATGAACTGCTTCAACCATCGTCCCGCTCTCCTGTCACGATGCAGTCTGGCTGCGCGAAATTCGCCCGCATCATGAGTTAATCGCATCTTGCTGCGCGGGGCAACGGGCGCTGCCGCGACAGCCGACTTGAGTTCATCCGTGGCGCACGCCAGCCCGTAGCCGCCGTCAGCGAATTTTAAGAACCAGCTTGCCGCGGAGGTGGCGCGATTCGCTCACCCTGTGGGCTTCGGCTGCGTCCGCCAGGGAGTAGAGGGTGATGTCAGGAACGGTCATGGCGCCGGCCTGGAGCAGTTCGATAATACGCTCGAGATGGGGCCGGTCGCGCCCGACTTGCGGCCTGAGCGACTCCACATCGCTGCGGGGCGCTGGCGGCGCCGTTCCCCCTGAGGCGATAAAGGCGGCACGGCCGCCGGGCTTGAGGACCGAGAAAGATCGCTGAGTGACTTCGCCGCCCACCGTATCGAACACGGCGTCGCACCCCGATACCACTTCGGTGAAATCTACCGCGTTGTAGTCGATGATCTCATCGGCGCCGAGACCCCGTACATAGTCGTGATTGGACGCGCTGGCGGTGGTGATCACATGGGCCCCCATATGCTTGGCGAGCTGAATGGCCAGCCCGGCCACCCCGCCGGCGCCGCCTTGTATCAAGATGGTTTCACCCGCCTTCAGCTTCAACGTCTCCTCAAGGGTGATCACGGCCGTCAGACCGGCCACGCCGAGGGCGACAATATCCTCATGGGAGATGCTGTCCGGCTTCTTGGCAATCAGGGCGGCCTTCATGGCGATTTTTTCCGCGTAGGTGCCTTCCTGGCCAACGTCACAGACACCGAAGACCGCATCGCCGATCGCGAACTCGTCAACCCCATCACCGACCGCACTGACGATTCCGGAAAAATCCCGTCCCAGCACATAGGGAAAATTGGTAAGCTGGCTGTAGTGCCCGGCACGCACTTTCGCGTCGGCGGCGTTGACGCTGGCGGCGTGAATGTCGATCAGCACCTCATTCGGCCCAGCGACAGGATCCGGCAAATCGCCGTATTGCAAAACGTCCGGCCCGCCATGTTCCACAAAGAAAGCTGCTTTCATCTTTTTCCGCCCTGCCAAATTTCAACTCGACTATCACCGGCAGGATAGCATCCATTTTTGCCGGGAGCATCCGCTTTGCCGGGAGCATCCGCTTTGCCGGGAGCATCCGCGTGGCGGGCGCGGATGGAGTGAAAACCTCATTTTTTGCAAAACAACCCCATGCACAGTAGAAATTGGGATTTTTTAGGACATAAAATTTTAATTTTGACCTATTTTTCTACTGTATCGTTTCGCCAGGACCCAAAAGGGCCGCCCCTAAGGGGCGGCCCTTTCATGTCGGATCAGACGCGTATTACGCCTTCAACGCCGCCTTCACCCGGTCGGGTGTGAACGGCATGTGATAGAGCCGCTTGCCGGTCAGCTTGTGGAACGCATTGGCCACCGCCGCCGAGATGAACGGATTGCCGATTTCACCGAGCCCGGTGGGACTGGTATCGCGATCCATGAACGCGACGTGCAGTTCTTCCGGTGTCTCGGACATGCGGAGCACTTCGTAATCGTGGAAGTTCGACTGCTCCACCGCGCCGTTCTTGATGGTGGCGCGTTCCTTCAGCACGCTCGACAATCCGTAGATAATGCCGCTTTCGATATTGCGTCTTGCCGCGTCGGGCTGCACGACGGTGCCGCCATCGATCGCGACCCACACCTTGTGGACGCGGATCTTGCCGCTATCGCGATCGAGCGAAATTTCGACCACCCCGGCGCCAAGCGACCCTGAGCGTTCCGAGACCGACAAGCCCAGCGCCCGTCCCTCCGGCCGTTTGGTTGTCCAGTCGCTCATCTCGGCCACCTTGTCGAAAACGTCTCTCGCCTTCTTGGTCATCGACATACGCTGCCGGCGGAACTCCAGCGGGTCCATATTTTCCGCCGCCGCCATCTCGTCGATGAAGCCTTCGTGGGCGAACAGGTTGAACGGATGGGCAACCGCCCGCCAGTGCTTGAGGCGGATGTTGTGCGACGCGCCGCGTTGCTCGATATGCTGATTGGGGACCTTGTAATACGGAATCTTGATCCCCGACACGAGCAAGTTCTTACCATCGCCGACGATGCATTGCCGCCAGCCGATCACCTTGCCGGCCGCATCCAGCGCCGCCTCCATGCACAGGAAGGCCTGCGGCCGGAACATGCCGTAAGCCACATCTTCTTCGCGGGTCCAGATCATCTTGACCGGACGCTTGACCTGACGCGCGATCATCGCCGCCTCGACGGTGTAGTCGGTTATCGACCGACGGCCGAACGCGCCCCCCATATATTGCTGGTGATGGATGACCTGACCGGTCGTGAGCCCCATCGCCTTGGCAATGTTCTGCCGCGACCGCGACGGCGCCTGGGTTCCTTCCCACACCTCGAGCGTGCCGTCCGCATTGAAGCGGGCAACCCCGTTCAACGGCTCCATCTGAGCGTGATAGCCGTAATCGCTTCGGTAGTCCGCCTTGAAGGTCTTCGCCGCGCCGGCGAAGGCTGCCTTGTCGTCACCCTTGCTGTCGAGGGTCTTCTTCTGCGAAGCGGGATCCGCCGCGATTCTCGGATAATCCTCTGTCAGTGTTTTTACGGAATCGTAGCCTTCATCCTTGGTGCTGGTCTTCCATTTAACTTCAAGCGCGTCGCGCGCCGCCAGCACCTTCTCCATGCTGTCAGCCACCACGGCAATGCCGGTCTTCAGCTGGACCACATCAATGACGCCTGACATTGCCCTGATTTTGCCGTCATTCCAGCTGACCGGCTTGCCCGTCTGGACCGGTGAATGCACCGTGCTGGCGTAAACCATGCCCGGCACTTGCACGTCGATGGAGAATTGGGCGGATCCGTTTACCTTGGCGGGAATATCGTATCGGGGCACGGATTTGCCAATCAGCCGGAAGTCGCTGCGTTTCTTGAGCTCGTCCTTTCCAACCGCCGGCATCGCAGCGGGTATTTTCGCGAACGACGCGATTTCGCCGTATGTCATGCGCCGGCCGGTAGGCGAATGAACAACCACGCTGGGTTCGGTTTTCAGCTCGGCGACCGGCACGTTCCATTTCTGCGCCGCGTTTATCAACAGGATCTTTCGGGCCTGCGCGCCAGCCTGACGCATCTGGTCGTAATAGAGCTTGATCGCGCGGCTGCCCACGATTGCCATGCCCCGGCTACCGTTATTCTCATAGCCATAGATCGCGGCATCGGCGGGCGCCCATTCGAGCGAGACCTTCGACCAGTCCGCGTCAAGTTCGTCGGCGAGGATCGTCGGTACGCCGGTCATCGACCCCTGCCCCATCTCGGCGCCGGGCGTCAGGATGGTGATCAGATTGTCCGGAGAAATGCTGACCCAGGCCGAAATCTCACGCGCCGCCTTTGCCTCGGCCGGGCCGATCAGGGAGATACCGCTGCCGCCAAGCGCCACGGCAAAGGTCAGACCACCCGCCCCCTTCAGGAATCCACGGCGCCCGACATTCGCATCCATCGCTTCAGTGCGTTTCTGTACGGTCATGATCATGCCTCCTTCGCCGCGAGCTGGATGGCGGCAATGATCCGGTTATAGGTGCCGCAGCGGCAGATATTGCCGTTCATGTGGGTGACGATGTGGTCGCGTGACGGGTTCTTGTTTTTTTCCAACAGCTCGGCCGCCTTCATGATCTGGCCCGACTGGCAGTAACCGCATTGCGGCACCTGCTCGGCGACCCAGGCCTTTTGCAGCGGATGACTGCTGTCAGACGACAGGCCCTCGATCGTCTTGATCGACTTGCCATCGACATCGGACGCCGCCGTCTGGCACGACTTGACCGCCTTGCCGTCCACATGAACCGTGCATGCGCCGCACAGGCCGGCGCCGCAGCCGAACTTGGTGCCTGTCAGCTTCAGATGTTCGCGAATCACCCAAAGCAGTGGCGTATCGGGCGCCGCGTTCGCGCTCGCCCGTTTTCCGTTGATCGTAAATGCAACCATGGTGGGACTCTCCCTTGCCTGCCCAATGAAGGAACCGCCGCAAATCCACGATGAACCAGGCCGGAGGGAGATAAAGACTTTGACTATGGCCGCCGCCTCTACGCGCGGCTTACCGCCTCCCCCGGATCTGGTCGCGCCAGTCCTGACGAAGGGATGTTACGCCGCCTTCTACAACCCGCAAAGGGGTATTATTTGAGTCGCCAAGAGGCCACGCGGGTGGATATTTAACCGTAGATTAACCGCCCAATTGCATTAATCGCGAACTTAGTCGTATATATTCGCCGTGATTTCTCAGTGCGGCGTTGGTTCGCTGTATTCCTTGGGGTTGGTGCCTTGATAATCAAAAATCCGTTGTTGAATCGCGTTTCAGGCGAAGGGAGAGTGTGACATGAAGGTCTCGCAAAAAGTTCGGAAAATTCTCGCCGGATACGAATCCGATAATCCGGGGACCAAGGGAAATATCGCCCGTATTCTGATGCAGGGGCGTCTCGGCGGCACCGGCAAGATGGTCATCCTGCCGGTCGATCAGGGCTTCGAACATGGACCGGCGCGCAGCTTCGCCCCCAACCCGGCGGGTTATGACCCGCACTATCATTACCAACTCGCCATCGATGCCGGGCTGAATGCCTACGCCTCCGGCCTGGGCATGCTGGAGGCAGGGGCCGACACCTTCGCCGGCGCGATCCCGACGATCCTGAAATGCAACAGCGCCAATTCGCTGTCGTCCAACAAGGACCAGGCGGTTACGGCGTCGGTATCCGACGCGCTGCGCCTGGGCTGCGCCGCCATCGGCTTCACCATCTATCCCGGTTCCGAAGACCAGTACGAGCTGATCGAGGAAATCCGCGAGCTGGCGGAAGAGGCCAAGTCGGTCGGGCTGGCCGTCGTGGTCTGGTCCTACCCGCGCGGCGGCATGGTCACGCGCGAGGGCGAAACCGCCATGGATGTCTGCGCCTACGCCGCCCATCTGGCGGCCCTGATCGGCGCCCATATCATCAAGGTCAAGCCGCCCACCGACGCCCTTATGCTCGACGCCGCGGCAAAAGTGTACAAGGAACAGAAGATCGATATCTCCACCCTGACGGCGCGTATCGCCCATGTGGTGCAGAGCTGCTTCGCCGGCCGGCGCATCGTGGTGTTCTCGGGCGGCGAGGCCAAGGATCTCGAGGGTATCTTCAATGAAGCCCGCGCCATCCGCGACGGCGGCGGCAACGGCTCGATCATCGGCCGCAACACGTTCCAGCGTCCGAAGGAAGAAGCCCTCGCGATGCTGAACGAGATCGTGTCGATCTATCAGGGAAAAGCGTGACAGACGCGGTAGCGGGGAGACGCTCCCATTCGCTCTGAACATTGTCAGCTCTATCTGATCACGCCACCCGCTTTCGACGCGGGCGGCTCCGAAGCTTTTGCGGATATCCTTGCGGCTACGCTTGATGTCGGCGATGTCGCCTGTGTGCAGCTTCGCCTGAAGAATGTGCCGGACGACGAAATCCGGCGCGCCTGCGACGTGCTGCGCCCCGTTGCCCAGGACCGCGACGTCGCCTTTATCATGAACGACCGCGCCGACCTTGCCGTCGAGCTCGGCTGCGACGGCGTCCATGTCGGCCAGGAAGATTCCCCCTATGACGAAGCGCGCCGCCTGGTGGGCGACGACGCCATTGTCGGTGTGACCTGCAAGGCCGACCGCGACCTCGCGTTCGATGCCGGCGAAGCCGGTGCCGATTACGTCGCCTTCGGCGCGTTCTTTCCGTCGACCACCAAGCAGATCACAACCCCGGCGGATACCGACATCCTGTCATGGTGGCAGGAACTGATGATCATCCCCTGCGTCGCCATCGGCGGCATCACGGTCGGCAATTGCGAGACGATCATAGAAGCCGGTGCCGACTTCCTCGCCGTG
>JAQBTY010000188.1 GCA_027624735.1 Pseudomonadota bacterium
CGGTGTCGAGCAAATTGCTGCCGGGTCCGCCGGATCTGACGAGGAAGGTGTAGGAAGGGATGCCATCCGGCGCCGCGACGTAGCCACCGCAGAGCAGCGGCTCGATCGTCTGGTAGATCACCGGTCCGGGCCAGGCGCCAAGAATGATTTCTTCTGGGATACGAGGGAACATGGCGGGAACGGATTCCCCCACATTTTCCCCCACTGTACCTGTTTGTTGCTGGACTGTTCCGCACACAGGCGGAATCTCGCCGACCGGGCGATCATCAAAAACACAAGGATTTGTGCGGGAAAAAATGGTGCCGCCGGACAGAATTGAACTGTCGGCCCCTCCCTTACCAAGGGAGTGCTCTACCCCTGAGCTACGGCGGCTCCGTTTGTCGGGCCGCACAATGCCACGGCTGACTTGGCCATGCAATAAAGCTTAAGCCCTAACAGTCCGTATAATTTTGCATAGGGTATTGCGGCGTTCTCCGGGCCTGTGAATTGTGCGATAGTCAGCCCCATGGTCGATGAACAGAACAAACCGGTGGCGCGAAACCAGGAACAGCCGGTGGATAAAAATCTGGCGCGCCGTGAGCGGCAGGCGCAGTCCCTGCGGCGGAATTTAGTGCGCCGTAAGGCGCAAGTGCGAGAACGGACACAGGAACGGACACAAGAACGGACCGGGGACGATGCTCCCCAGGATCCCCCGCAGGCGGCCAAGGACGAGCCCTCTCATGGTTGAGGCGCGTTGATCCGCTGCAAAGACAGGGATTTGAGATCATACGCTAAAGCTGGCCCTGAACGCCTTGCGCTTGTATAAAGCGGCGCGTGGGTCTGGAGAATTCCGTGTCCAGCCGGTTTTTTAACTCTTTGACGTATCAGGTCTGAGCAATGGACAAAATTCGAATTCGCGGCGGCAAGCGCCTGTCCGGCAAGATACGGATTAGCGGCGCCAAGAATGCGGCATTGCCTCTTATGGCGGCCAGCCTGCTGACCGACGAGCCGTTGGTGCTGGTAAATTTGCCGCAGCTCGCCGATATCAGCACCATGGCCAATCTATTGACCCATCTCGGCGTCGATATCAGCATGGCGGGTGAGACCGGCAAGGACGGGCACACGGGGCGGTCGCTAAGCCTGCACGCCAGGGAGATCACCGACACCACCGCGCCCTACGATCTGGTTCGCCGTATGCGGGCGTCGGTTGTGGTCCTGGGGCCGTTGCTGGCGCGCAGCGGGCATGCGCGGGTGTCGTTGCCCGGCGGGTGCGCCATTGGGACCCGGCCGGTCGATCTCCATATCAAGGGTCTTACCCAACTCGGGGCGGAAATCGACCTGACCGGCGGTTATATAGACGCCAAGGCCCCCAATGGGCTGGTTGGCGCCCACTTCGTTTTTCCGACCGTGTCGGTTGGCGCGACGGAAAATGTTCTGATGGCCGCCTGTCTCGCCAAGGGGGAAAGCGTTCTCAGCAATGTCGCGCGCGAACCCGAAATAACGGACCTCGCCCACTGTCTGGTTGCGATGGGGGCAAAGATCGGCGGCATCGGCAGCGATACGCTCATCGTTCAGGGGGTGGAGCGTCTTCACGGCGCGGAGCACACTGTCATCGCGGATCGGATAGAGGCCGGCACCTATGCCATGGCGGCGGCCATGACCGGCGGCGATATTGAATTGATTGGCGTACAACTGGATCTCATGGAGTCGGTTGTTGATAAATTGATCGAGGCCGGTGTCAAAATCGAGAAGACCGACCAGGGGTTGCGGGTCAGCTGCGATACCAGGCTGCGGGGCGTCGATGTGATGACTGAACCGTTTCCGGGATTCCCTACGGATCTGCAGGCCCAGATGACAGCGTTGATGAGCACCGCGGACGGTGCCTCGATGATTACCGAATCGATCTTTGAAAACCGTTTCATGCATATTCCGGAACTCGCGCGCATGGGAGCGAATGTGACGGTTCACGGCGCGTCGTCGCTCGTGCGTGGTGTTGGGGCGTTGACCGGGGCGCCGGTGATGGCGACGGATTTGCGGGCCTCGGCCTCGCTGGTGCTCGCCGGGTTGATCGCCGATGGCGAGACCTGGGTCAGCCGGGTCTATCACATCGATCGCGGGTACGAACGGATCGAGGAGAAACTGGCCGCCTGTGGCGCGGATATCGAGCGTGTCGACGAATGACGGAACAACCCCTCCTGAAACTGCGCGTCGAAGACGCCGAAGATCTGGCCGTGGTGTCGGCCTGTCTTCAGGATTCGGTCATCGCGATCCGGGAAACCACTTTTTTGCCGGGCGAACGGCGCTTTGTTTTCGTGGCCAACAGGTTCCGCTGGGAAGATTCCGACCGGGAGCGCCCGGTGGAAGGCGCCGCCATTTATGAGCGCGTCCATTGCGGTGTCTGTTTTGACGCGGTGACGGCGGTACGCCAGCAGGGACTGGCGCAGCGCCGCAAGGGACAAATTGTATCCTTGCTGGCAATTGAACAGGGCGAGGCGGGGGAAGGGACCATCGATCTGGTGTTCTCCGCCGGTATTGTAATCCGCTTGGAGGTGGAGCGAATCCTGTGCCATGTTCAGGATCTTGATGAGCCGTGGCCGACGCAATGGCGCCCATCCCATCCGCTGGACGACTGAAAGACGATTTGCGCGTTGCGCGGCACTGACGGATAACCGTCATATATTTACGACGGATAACCGTCATCTATATACGACGGATAGCCGTCATTTTAAGACGACGGACACCCGTCTCGGAGATACCTGTGGTTGATGATAGAGACCTCGTGCTTGCCCTCCCGAAGGGGCGCATCCTGAAAGATGCGGTGCCGCTTCTGGCGCGAGCCGGGATAATACCGGAATCCGCGTTCGATGATGAGGAGTCCCGGCAGTTACAGTTTGCAACGAATGTACCCGGTCTCAGCATTATCCGGGCGCGCAGCTTTGATGTCGCGACCTTCGTCGCCTTTGGCGCGGCTCATATGGGTATTGCGGGCAGCGATGTGCTGATGGAATTCGATTACCCGGAGAATTACGCGCCGCTCGACCTTGGTATCGGAAAATGCCGCATGATGGTCGCCGAGCCGCGGGAAATGGTCGCCAGCGACGATCCGTCCCGCTGGAGTCATGTTTCGGTCGCCACCAAATATCCTGAAGTGACGCGGAAGCACTTTGCGGCGCGCGGGGTTCAGGCGGAATGCATCAAGTTGAACGGCGCGATGGAATTGGCGCCGGCGTTGGGTCTTGCCCGGCGGATTGTCGATCTGGTGGATTCAGGCCGGACGCTGGCGGCCAATGGGCTGGTGGAAATTGAACATATCGCCGATGTCAGTTCCCGGTTGGTGGTTAACAGGGCGGCCCTGAAGACGCGCCCGCAGCTCATCTCCGGTTGGATCGAGCGATTTCAGCAGGCGGTTGATGGCGCGTAGACTCAATCAGAGCGATGCCGGCTTTGCCGCTGCGTTTGCAGCGCTGGTGGCCGCCGGCCGTGACGTGGATGTCGATGTCGATGAAATCGTCGCGGCGATTATCGCCGATGTTCGCGCGCGTGGCGACGCGGCGCTCATTGACCTGACGGCGAAGTTCGACCGGTTCGTGGTCCAGGACGGCTTTGGGCTGCGTGTGTCTCGGGATGAAATCGAAGCGGCACGGTCGCTGTGCGATGCCGCCGCCATTGAAGCCCTCGAACTCGCCGCCGCCCGTATCGACTCGTATCATCGCCGCCAGACGCCTGTCGATTTCGATTACACCGATGAAACCGGTGTTCGTCTTGGCGCTCGATGGACTCCCCTGGCGTCGGTGGGGATCTATGTGCCCGGCGGGACCGCTTCCTATCCCAGTTCCGTTTTGATGAACGCGGTGCCGGCCCGGGTCGCCGGTGTCGAAAAGCTCACCATGGTGGTTCCGGCGCCCGATGGCATTCTCAATCCCCTGGTTCTGGTCGCCGCCGGCATCGCGGGCATCCACGACATTATCAGGATTGGCGGCGCACAGGCGGTCGCGGCTCTGGCGTACGGCACGGAGAGCATCGCCCCGGTCGACAAGATCGTTGGTCCCGGCAATGCCTATGTCGCGGCAGCCAAGCGCCGTGTCTTTGGCGTTGTCGGAATCGATATGGTGGCGGGCCCGTCGGAGATTCTGGTTGTCGCCGACAGGGACAATGACCCGGCGTGGATCGCCGCCGACCTATTGTCGCAGGCCGAACATGATGAAAACGCGCAGTCCGTGCTTATTTGCGATAGCGTGGATTTCGCGGACGCCGTCGAGCTGTCCGTGAAGGATCATCTTTCGCGTCTTCCGCGGGCGTCCATCGCGCGGGCAAGCTGGGAAAACCATGGCGCCGTTATCATCGTCGATGACGTCTATTCCGCAGCGCCGCTGGTTGACCAGCTGGCGCCGGAACATCTTGAACTGGCGGTTGCGGATCCGGACAGGCTGGCTGCGCGGGTGAAGAATGCAGGGGCGATTTTTCTCGGGCGTTATACCCCGGAGGCGATCGGCGATTATATGGCGGGGCCCAGTCATGTCTTGCCGACGTCCCGAAGCGCGCGGTTTTCGTCGGGCCTTGGCGTACTCGATTTTTTGAAGCGAACCTCTGTCATCGGGTGTGACCCCGCGTCCCTGTCCGCGATCGGCCCGGCGGCGGCGGCGCTTGCCGGGGCGGAAGGGCTCGATGCCCACGCGCTGTCGGTGACGCTGCGCACCGGCGCGAACAAGGAGCCATAGGGCAGTGACCGGCGACAGCAAGCGCCTGATCAAGATTGCGCTCGAAGAAGAATCCGCGATCAGGCGAAGCCCGGAGGTAGAGCATGAGCGCGCGGTCGCGGTCTATGATCTGCTTGCGGAAAATGTTTTCGATGTGGTGGGGTCGTCGGTCGGCCCCTATTGCCTGCTGATCAGCATTCGGGAGAGCCGCCTGGTGCTGGATATTCGGGACGGTGAAGAAAATCCGATTGAAGAGATAATATTGCCGCTGTCGCCGCTACGATCTCTTGTCCGCGACTATTTCAAGGTGTGCGAGGCCTATTACGAAGCCATCAAGACCGCGAGCCCGTCACGGATCGAGGCGATCGATATGGGGCGGCGGGGGATCCATGATGAGGGCGCCGAAAAATTGCGCCGCCGATTGGCGCCGAAGATAGAGATGGACGCGCAAACCAGCCGCCGGCTTTTTACCCTCATATGCGTCCTCCATGTGCGGGATTGGCGCGAGTGAGCCGGGTGCCGGCCAGCGTCCTTTTTGTCTGCAGCGAAAACGCGCTTCGGTCGCCCATGGCCGAAGGAATGGTAAAGGCGTTTTTTGGCGATCGCGTCTACGTGGATTCTATCGGCGTCCGCGATGGCGAGCTGGACCCGATGGCGTCCGCCGTTATGCAGGAAATCGGTATCGACATTTCCGGCCATCGGCCAAAGCGGCTGGATGACCTGCTCGACACCTCTTTCGATGCCATTGTCGCTCTGTCGGCGGAAGCGCACCAGGAGGCGTTGGACAGGATGCGGAACGAGGCCGTGGATGTGGTTTTCTGGCCGATCGGCGATCCGTCCGTTGTGGACGGCAATCGGGACGTCCGTTTGGCGGCGTATCGCGAGGTCAGAGATACGTTGCGGGCGTTGATCGAGGAAATGTTCAGAGAACCGCATGATGCGCCTTGATCCGGAATACGTCGATTTGCCGGAATACGTTGATTTGAATGGCATGATGAATTGGGCGATATGGAATCAAGATTAATCCTCGCATCCGCTTCGCCCCGGCGGCTGGATCTTCTGAAACAGGTCGGTATTGTCCCCCATGAAGTCGATGCAGCGGATATCGATGAAACGGCTAAGCGCGGCGAACGCCCCGACCGGCTTGCGGAACGGCTGGGACGGGAAAAGGCGATGCTGGTTGCCGCCCGGCATGGCGGATGCTGGGTGCTTGCCGCGGATACTGTCGTTGCGTGCGGTCTGCGGGTGTTGCCCAAGCCGGAAAGTCCGGATGAAGCCCGCAAATGTCTTTCCCTGCTTTCGGGACGCCGCCATCGCGTTCACAGCGGACTTTGTCTTGTCGATCCCGCCGGTAGACCCCATTGCCGTCGCGTCAGTTCCTCGGTTACGTTTAAACGCCTGCATCCGAACGAAATAGAAGCCTACCTTCAAACGGGAGAGTGGCGAGGGAAGGCCGGCGGTTACGCCATCCAGGGCCATGCCGCGCGTTATATCCGGTCCCTCATCGGTTCCTATTCAAACGTTGTCGGCCTGCCTTTGTTCGAAACCTGTAATCTGTTGGACGGGTTGGGCTTTAGTGCCGGATCCGCGTGGACTACCACATGAAGCGAGAACTATTGATTGAGACGCTGGCTGGCGAAGTGCGGATCGCCATCCTGGAAGACGACGTCGTGGTCGATCTGATCGTCGAGCGGGAAGCCGGGGCGAGTCTCGTCGGTAATATCTACCTCGGGAGGGTGCAACGGGTGGTGACCGGGATCAGCGCCGCCTTTGTCGATATCGGCATTCCCAAGGCGGGATTTTTGCCCTTGCGCGGCGGTGTGACGGTAACCGAGGGCGAGGCTGTCCGGGTTCAAGTGGCCCGTGATGCCTTTGGCGAGAAGGGGGCGCAGCTTTCCCTGAACCTGACCTTGCCGGGACGATTGCTGGTGTACGGTCCAGACACGGGCCGGATATCGGTTTCGCGGCAGATCGAGGACGAACAGGAACGCGAACGCCTGCTCAGGATCGTCGAAGACATCGCCGTCGATCAGGAAGGGTTTATCGTTCGAACGGTAGCCGAAGGGGCGAGTGCGGTTCAGCTCGCGGAAGAGGCGGAGAATTTGCGCGATGCCTGGGAAATCGTCGCGGCGGCGCAGTCCGGTGTAACGGCGCCCGCCGTTCTTTATCAGGATCTGGATTTGCTGCAGCGGGCGCTCCGTGACAATGCGCAGGACGATGTGTCCGCCATCTGGTTCGACAATGCGCGGGCATATGGTGACGCGGGCCGGTTTTGCGGGCGTTTCGCGCCGGGGCTGGCGGATCGCTTGCGCCTGCGCGATGGCGTGGTGTCGCTTTTTGATGACCGTGGTGTCGAAGATGCGATCGACGCGGCCCTGATCGATCGCGTGTCGCTTCCTTCCGGCGGCGGGATCGTCATAGAAGGCACCGAAGCTTTGACCGCCATCGACGTCAATTCGGGCCGGTTCGTGGATGGCGTCGATCCCCAGGATAGCGCGCTGCGGACAAACCTGGAAGCGGCCACTGAGGTGGCGCGGCAGATTCGTCTGCGAAATATCGGCGGGGTCATCGTCGTCGATTTCATCGATCTCGAAGATGAGGAAGCCTGGCCGCAAATCCTGACCCGCCTAGAAGAAGGGTTTGTCACCGATCGGGTGCATTGCCGTGTTGTCGGCCTGACCGAAGCCGGCCTCGTAGAATTGATCCGCCGCCGCCGCCGCCGCCCCCTGGCTGAAATCCTGCTGAACGATTGTGATCACTGTGAAGGGACCGGCCGGATCAGGAACGCGGAAACAACCGCCTTTGACGTGCTGCGGGCGTTGCGGCGAGAGGCATTGCAAGGGCCCGCCGGGCCGCTGACGGTGTGCGTCGAGGCGTCGGTCGAGGCCATTTTGAACGCCATGGAGAATGAGGAGGGCCAAAGCCCTCTGGATTTTATTGGCCGGGCCGTGATCGTGCGGTCTGAACCGGATTTCGCGGTGGATGAATTTGATATTTTTGTCGAATAGAAAGATAATGTCCCTTTCAGGACGGCGGGACGCGGCGTTATGGAAAACAAGTCGGTAAAGAACAAGTCGGTAAAGAACAAAATGTCGGGACAGTGTCCTATCTGTAAAGGGACCCCGCAGGACGGTTTCTTCCCGTTCTGCTCCAAGCGCTGTGCCGATATCGATCTGTCCCGCTGGTTCAGCGGCGGTTACACTGTGCCGGTGGTGGAACTTGATGAAAAGGACCTCGATGAACTGGAACGGTTCGTCGAAGGGGTGGATATAGACCCCGATGAGCCGCGCGGCGACGGTTATTAGGGGCCGGTCATCCCTCGGTGTCATCTCTGACTATGGACAGGCTGCGTGATATCTCCTATAAGCGGCGACGCTTTTAGCGCGATGCCCAGGTAGCTCAGTTGGTAGAGCACTGCACTGAAAATGCAGGTGTCCGTGGTTCAATTCCACGCCTGGGCACCATATTTCCCCAATAAAATAATGCATTAGCTATTCCGCCTGTTTTCTATGCAGGTGCCCCTGTGCCGAGTTTCGTGCGACGTCATGCAGATCGGCTATATCGCTATATCGAGGAAGGCGTAAGACCGCTCGGTAACGGACGCGGACTTGTGCCCGAGCCATCGACTCACCCTGAAAATTTCAACGCCGTGCTGTGAGTGAAACAGCGCCGCGCACCAGCGCATCACCACCCAGGACGAGCAGTATTAGTCCACCTGCAATTTCGCGAACCTTCCTCATCCACCCCCATGAGCCGGCTGTAACCGATTACATCAGCAGGCGAAATCGCCGCTAGTCTTCTTTGGACGCGTTCTTCGGCCATGAAGCCGTTTCCCCTGTGTGTTTAGGGAATTCCTAAGTTTTAGCCCGAATTATTCACGGTGCGGCGTTTAATGGTTGGTGAGCATGGATTAACCTGTTGAGATTC
>JAQBTY010000189.1 GCA_027624735.1 Pseudomonadota bacterium
CGTATCAGACAATTTTCGCGTCATATCTCCAAAGGATTTTCGGGTTCTGACGTGAGCGGAGTATACCAAAGATATTCGGCAGTCTTATGGTTAAAATTTTGTTACCCGCCGAATGTCTTCCAGCTCCTGCCGCGTCAGCTGAAACCCAAGATAGATGGGGTAGGCGTCCGGGCGAAGCTTTGGATCGATAGGAATGACCATCTGGATATCGTCATTGGTTCTGACCCGCTGCTCCCGTTCGGCGAATTCCGCGACGATCGAAAAAGTATTTCGGCCCTGCGGCGCGGGATGGAAGCGGGGGATCGCGACAAAATACTGAAACGCCGCCTTACGATCTCGGTTGGCCGGGCCGCGCGACAACTCAAACGCAAGTTCGACTTTAATTTCTACCTTCGTGCGTTCTTTGTTGTAATCGCAGACGCCTTGGAAATCGATAATTTTCGCCTGAAACAGCGCGTCGGTTATGTCCCTGCTGGTCCCTGGCTTGTACCGCGTCAACGACCCCGCATCCTTCAGGATGAAGATCGGTGGGCACGGCGGTGGCGGCCGGCGGTCAAGAAAAGAGTTGCAACCAGCGGCGAACAGCGCCACCGCCACCACGATAAGCAGGCGTTTAGACAAGCTCGCCTTCATTTAAATATGCACCCCAACGGGTAAAACGGCGCAAAGCCAAGAATTGCGTCAAAGGTCGCTATGGCTGCCGTCACAGAGCGGCTGGTTCTTGGTGTGCTTACAGCCGCAAAAATAAACCGTCTGATCCCGCTTGGCGACATATTGCAAGGGTGCAAGCCCGGCACCCTTATGCGAACCGTCGCAGAACGGCTGCGACTCGCTCTTGCCACAGGCGCACCACCAATATTCGTTGCCCTGTTCGACACTTACTTCGCAGGGTTCTTTCTGCGCGATTACCGGTTCAGTCATAACATTCCCTCTAGCACTGAGCGCCTCGCGTGGCGTTGCCGGAACTCTAATAGAGGCAGTACGTTTTCTCAAGGCGGAGAGATTCGCCGGGACTTGCGCCGAATGCGCGCACAGGCCACAGGAAGTGTTGATGTTTTGCGCTCGACACAACATATTACGGCACATTCCGAAACTTCGATGGTCAAGCGCCCCGCATGTCAAAACCCAAGCTTACAGTATTGCTCGCCGGACCCCGGGGCTTTTGCGCCGGGGTCGATCGGGCCATCGAAATTGTCGAGAAGGCGCTCGAGAAATTCGGAGCGCCGGTCTATGTGCGCCATGAAATCGTTCACAACAAATACGTAGTTGACGAATTGCGCGGCAAAGGCGCTGTCTTTGTCGAAGAGCTGGACGAGGTGCCGGAAAACTTTCCGGTCATTTTCTCCGCCCATGGCGTACCAAAATCCGTTCCCGAGGAAGCGAAGCGCCGCAACATGATCCATTTGGACGCCACCTGCCCGCTGGTGACCAAGGTGCATGTGGATGCAAGGCGCCACCGCAAGGAAAACCGCACCGTCATTCTGATCGGCCACGCCGGTCATCCGGAAGTTATCGGCACGCTCGGGCAGCTGCCCGACGGGGAGGTCAAGCTTGTGGAAAATGTAGCCCAAGCCGAACAGATCCAGATAGAAGACCCCGACCGGCTTTCCTTTGTCACGCAGACGACATTGTCTGTCGATGATACCGCCGAAATCGTCGCGGCCCTCAGACGGCGCTTTCCCAACATCGATGCGCCGCGCACCGAAGACATCTGCTATGCGACCACCAACCGCCAGGCCGCGGTAAAGGCGCTGACCAGGGACTGCGACGCCTTTATCGTTTTGGGTGCACCGAATTCGTCCAATTCCAACCGGCTGGCCGAAGTGGCGGCGGCGGAGGGATGCACCAAATCAATTCTGATCGAACGGGCGGCGGAGTTGGATATGGGCTGGATGGCGGGGGTCTCGACATTGGGCGTCACCGCCGGCGCGTCGGCGCCGGAGATCCTGGTAAAGGAGCTGATCGATCTGTTGGACGTTCATTACGAGGTGACCGTGCGGGAGGTGTCGGTTACCAAAGAGGACATGCATTTCAGCCTGCCGCGGGCCCTGACCGCCTGATGGCCGGCCCCATCCGTTAACCTGAACCACTGAAACGCACGAACGATCATGGCCGTTTATACGGAAGTTTCCGATGAGGACCTGGAAGCCTTTGTCGCTGAATATGACATCGGCGCCGTTGAATCCTGCAAAGGCATCGCCGAAGGGGTGGAGAATTCCAACTATCTGCTCCAGACCGACCGTGCGACCTATATTCTGACCTTGTACGAGAAGCGGGTCGCGCGCGACGATCTGCCGTTTTTTCTCGGTCTGATGGATCATCTGGCGACCCGCGACTTTCCGTCGCCGACGCCCCTTCACGGAAACGATGGCGCCGCGCTGCGTGATCTCTGCGGCCGGCCAGCCGCGATCGTCAGCTTTCTGTCAGGCATGTGGCCGCGCCGCATTACGCCCGCCCATTGCCACGCTCTTGGCATTGCCGCCGCCCAGCTTCACGTCGCGGCGGCGGATTACTCGATTACGCGGCGCAACAATCTGTCCGTTTCGGGCTGGCGGGAATTGGTCACGGCGACCGCGGGCGGCGCTGACAGGGTATCCGCAGGGTTAGGAAAAATCGTTTCCGACGAAATCAGATATCTGGAAAGCGCCTGGCCGACCGACCTTCCATCGGGCGTTATCCATGCCGATTTGTTCCCCGATAACGTCTTTTTTCTGCACGACAGGCTATCCGGCATCATTGATTTTTATTTCGCCTGCAACGATTTCCTGGCCTACGATATCGCGGTCTGCCTGAACGCCTGGTGTTTCGAGGGAGACGGCAGTTTCAATATCACAAAAGCCCGCAATCTGGTCCAGGGATATGCCACGGTGCGTCCCTTCGCGAGCGAGGAAATCGCCGCCCTGCCGGTGCTCGCGCGCGGCGCGGCGCTGCGCTTTCTGCTGACCCGCCTTTATGACTGGCTGAACCATCCCGAAGGAGCGCTCGTCAAACGCAAGGACCCGCTTGAATATTTGCGCCAGTTGACTTTTCATCAGTCCGTGGCCGGCCCGGCGGAATACGGGCTGGATGCGGCATAGATCGAGCCATGGTTGATCAGAACGGCGACGATAGTATCGACATCTTTACCGATGGTGCGTGCAGCGGAAATCCGGGCCCCGGCGGCTGGGGCGCGATCCTGCGCTGGCGCGGCACGGAACGGGAGCTCTGGGGTGGCGAGCCCGACACCACCAACAACCGCATGGAGATGACCGCCGCCATCCGGGCGATTGAAGCGGTCAAAAGGCCGCTTAAAATCCGCCTTCATACGGACAGCACCTATGTGAAGGACGGGATCACCAAATGGATCACGAACTGGAAGAAAAAAGGCTGGAAAACCGCCAACCGCAAGCCAGTCAAAAATATGGATCTGTGGCAATTGCTGGACGACGCCGTCGCGCGGCACAATGTGGAATGGCATTGGGTAAAAGGCCATTCCGGCCATCCGGAGAATGAGCGCGCCGATGAGCTGGCGCGACGCGGAATCATCGATCACGACGGCGGCAGCAACCCGTGACAGGACCGCATACCGATAAGCCGGAAACCGATGCACCGACCGACTCACCTGATGTCCTAACCTTCCCACCGGTCATATTCATTGTGTTTTACGTTATCGGGTACGTCACGGACCGGGCGTTCCCCGCCGACTTGGGCACAGCGCACGCCAGATATGCGATAGGCGCCGTGCTCCTCGCCATCAGCGTCGCGCTGGTGGCGTGGGCGGTCGCCCATTTCGTGCGGGCGAAGACCCACTTCGATGTGCGCAAGCCGGCGACTTCTCTTGTCACGGACGGTCCCTATCGCCTGTCGCGCAACCCGATGTATCTTGCCATGACGCTCCTATATGCAGGCTTCGCGGCTGCTTTTTCCCTGCCCATTACGCTGGGGCTCCTTGTTCCGTGTCTGGCGCTATTGCACCATGGCGTTATCAGCCGCGAAGAAGGCTATCTCGAGCGCAAATTCGGCGATGAATACCGGGATTACAAAGCACGCGTCCGGCGCTGGTTATAAACGCCAAATTTCTGGGGTAACGCATTGGACACATGGCCGTTTGCGACCTAAAATTTCACTTCATCTGATTTCTCTTATTTAGGGCAACACACATGATCGAGAACCGCATTGGCCAACCCGTTCTGCGTGAGGAAGATTTGCGGCTGCTGCAGGGCCGCGGACGATACACCGATGACGTCAACGCGCTGCATCAAGCGCGCGCCCATGTTCTGCGCTCGCCCCTTGCCCATGCCGATATCCGGTCGATAGACACGGCAGCCGCAAAAAAGATGCCCGGAATCCTGGCGGTGCTCACCGGGGAGGACCTTGCGGCCCGCGGACTTGGCATGCTCAAGACCGGCTTCGCCGGCCAGCGCAGCGACGGGACACCGGGCTTTGCGGTCTCGCAGCCGCTTCTGGCGCAGGAACGCGTCCGTTATGCCGGCGAGGCCGTCGCCTTCATCGTCGCCGAGACCGTCGAACTGGCGAAGGATGCGGCCGAAGCGATTGAGGTCGATTACAATCCTCTGCCAAGCGTCAACAGTGTCGACGACGCGCTCGCCCCCGGCGCGGCGGCCATCTGGGACGCCAACCCGGGCAACGAAGCCTATACCTTTGAAAAAGGCGATGCGGCCACGGTGGACGCCGCCTTTGCCGGGGCCGCGCATGTGGTCCGCCATCGCGTCTGCGTCAACCGGATCGCCGGCAATCCCATGGAGAACCGCGGCTGTATCGGGAACTATGACAGTTTCGAAGATCGTTACGAACTGCGCGCCACGGTCCAGTCGGTTCATGGCATCAGGGCCCTGATCGCCGGCCAGATATTCGCCATGCCCCAGACCAGGCTTCGGGTCATCTGTGACAATATGGGCGGTGGCTTCGGCACACGCGGCGGCTGTCATCCTGAATACAGCCTTGTGTTGTGGGCATCGGAAGTCATCGGGCGTCCGATCAAATGGATCGCCGACCGGTCCGAATCCCTGCTGACAGACGAGCAATCCCGCGGCGGGCTGGTGGACGCGGAACTCGCGCTCGATGCGGATTTCCGGTTTCTCGGGCTGCGTACCCACACCAAGGTGCCCATCGGCGCCTATTTCGGTACCGACCGCAATTTAAGAAGCGCCACGGGCGGTCTCGGTGGGCTCGCCGGCGTCTATGGCGTACCGGCGATCCATGCCAAGGTCACCGGCGCTTTCACGAATATGATCGGCAACGCCCAGTATCGTGGCGGCGCCAAACCCGAACCGGTCTTCGTGCTGGAAGTGATGGTCGATTTCGCCGCGAAGCAGGTGGGTATCGACCCGGCGGAGCTGCGCCGCATCAATACGCTGGGCACCGATGCCATGCCTTACAAGACAAGCTTTGGCGACGTTTACGATTGCGGCGATTTCATGCGCAATTACGACGAATGCCTGGAGGCCGGGGAGTATTCGGCTGTCGGGCAGCGCCGCGCCGAGGCACGGAGCAGAGGCAAGTATCTCGGGGTCGGCACCTCCAACACAGTGACCGGCGTCGCCAGCACCAACTTCGAACATGTGGAAGTCCGGTTCGACCCATCAGGCGGCATCACCCTGCTGTCGGGCGCGATGGACCATGGCCAGGGCCACGGCACCACCTTCAAACAGGTCCTCGCCGGCAAGCTCGGCATCGACGGACATGACATCAAATACCGGTTCGGCGACACCGACAAGGTCGCCACCGGCGTCGGCACATTCAATGCCCGTTGTGCGGTGTTTGTCGGATCGGCGGTCGCCAATGCGGCGGACAAGATCATCGAAAAAGGCAAACGCATCGCCGCCCATTTAATGGAGGCCGCGGTTGACGACATTGAATATAGCGGGGGCAAGTTCACCGTGGCCGGAACCGACCGCTCACTGGATCTGACCGAGATTGCCAAGACCGCTTTTCAGAAACCCAAACTGCCGCCCGATATCGAGCCAGGCTTTTATGAACATGGCGAGTTCGGCATGGGCATGGGCGAAGCGCCCACCTATCCCAACGGCAGCCATCTCGCGGAAGTTGAAATCGATGCCGATACCGGCAAGATCACCATCACCCGCTATACCGCGGTCGATGACGCCGGCACCGTGCTCAACCCGCTACTGTTCGACGGCCAGGTGCATGGCGGCATCGTGCAGGGCGCCAGCCAGATCATGATGGAAGACATTCATTATGACCGGGAAAGCGGCCAGCTCATCACCGGCTCGTTCATGGATTACTGCATGCCGCGGGCCGACGATTTCTGCCACTTCAACATCTCGGCCAATGAAGTCCCCACATTGCGCAACCCGCTGGGCGTCAAAGGCGTGGGCGAAGCCGGCACCTGCGGCGCCCTGCCCGCCATCCAGAACGCGATCAACGACGCCCTGCACCAGATCGGCGCCGCACCGGTCGAAATGCCGACGACGCCCGAGAAAGTCTGGCAGGCCATACAGGCGGCGGGGGGATAGGGCGCTAATTATCCGTCCGGGGCCGATGCCCGTGCAGGACCCGGTCAAGCTCGCCGGGCCGGTAGCCGAGATCCCACAGGGTGCTGTTGTTGAGGCGATGCCGGACAGCTCGTCGCCCCGATCAGTCTCGCCTGCCGAACAATCGATCACTCAGCCGCCGCCCGCCGTTTCGTTGAGCTTGTGCGAAGCGCGGCGCGAGAAAAAGACGACGCCTTTATCTTAGAAACCTGATCGGCGGATACAGCCGCAAAATTCTTGCCCCATCGGGAAGAGTGGGAGATACAGTGCGCCATGTCGAGCGAAGAACCAGGGAAACCGGCCGGCCGGCGATGGCGCGGAATCGCGGTCGGGGCGGGAGTCGTGCTCATCCTGGTCGTCGCCGCGCTGGCCTCGACGTTGTTGTTCCGCGAAAATCTGGCGGAGGCCGTTCTGCGGAACAGACTCGCCGAGCTGGGTCTGAAGGATTCCCGTTTCCGCGTCGAGCAATTCACCGACCGCTCCCTCTCCATCGCTGACTTTTCCGCCGGCACCGCGGTATCGTTCGACCGCCTGTCCATCGGGTTTTCCGTCCGGGATATTTTAAAGGGCCGCGTCGCGCGCATAGAACTCACAGGCTTACAGGCCGACATGACGCAGCCTGGTCCCTGGGCCGGCATGGGCCGCAAAAGCGATGCCGGGGCGCGATCACCCATGGACCTGTCTGTCTTGCCGGTCATCGAATTGCGGCAGGCGCGTCTTCGGATCGCCGGTCCTGACGGCCCGATGAGCATCGCCGCGACCGCCGCCTTGCAACCCGACCCGGCTGGCAATCTGGCTTTAGAGGTCAAGGCGTCGACGAAGGGGCCGCCCGGCGAAATGGAGATGGGCTATGACGGAACTATCCGGCTGAATAAAGACGGCAGCGCGACGGCGGCGGGCCGGTTGAGCGCCAGTTCGCCTTCTTTGGCATTGGGACAATTCACCGCCAAATCGCTGAAAATCGAGCTGCCCCTGTCCGTGACCTTTACCGCGGAGGATGAGGCTATAATTGTTACTGAAGCTGCGCGGTTCGAGACAGACCGCTTGGATCTGGCATCCACAGCCAGCAGCGGCCATATGAGCGGCACTCTCAAGGGACGCCTGATAACAACAGTATTATCGGGAGGGTGGTTCGATTCCGGCGCCGACATCACTTTCGATGCCCAAAAAATTCGGAACGGAAATCTGGTGGCCGATCGCTTCAGCACCGCGTTGGCGCTACGGATTAAAGCTGAACCGGGAAACGTTGCGCTGGACATTGCCCGTGACGGACGGCTTGCGGTCAACGGCGTCCGCACCGCCAAAAACAATCCCGGCGCAAACCTCTCAAGCCTGCTATCGGGAAAAGTCGCGCTGTCTTGGCCGATGGAAAAATCGGGCACCGGTCTCTCAATCGACCATAGTTTGGCGTTCGTCCCCGCCCCCTTCACCCTGCCCGGTGCGCCGGACATTCACGTAATACCAAGCCAAATCGAAACCGGCGGACGCCTGGACGCAGCAGGTGTTTACCAGGGACGCATCGCGATGACCGAAAGCCGGATCACACGCGGCAGCCAATCGGTAACGATAGCGGGGATTTCGACGCACCTGTCCACGAAGGGCAGCTTGTCGGAGCCGAGCGCCCGGATCACGATCGAAGGGGTGCGCGATGTGTCAGCGGCGACAATCGCCGGGGCACCAATCGCCGGCGTCTATGATATGACGGCTACCGTTCGGCAATCCGGCCGCGGCCTTTCTTACCAGGCGGACATCGGCGGTCTGGGAATAAAGAAGCTCATAAGCATCACCGGCACCCATGACTTGGACACGCTAACCGGCCATGCCGATGCGGCGGTTCCCGTTGTCGCCCTGGGTTCGGATGGCATCCAGCCCGTTTCAGTGATCCCGGCCTTGACCATAATTCGCAAAGCGGCTGGCAGCATCGTCGGCGAGGCACGGTTTGACTGGAGTAACCAGGGATTTAACGGCCGGGCCACGCTGCGGCTCGACGGCATTGGCGGCGAAACCGAGGGCGGTAAGGTTGAAGGCCTAAGCGGCGCCATCGGAGCTATTCTTCGCCGGGAAGGGCTGTATTCATCGGCACTTACGGGGTGGCGGCGCCAGCGCG
>JAQBTY010000190.1 GCA_027624735.1 Pseudomonadota bacterium
CCGCCGTAATCGCGAACCCGTTTGAAACTGCGCATCAGTTCTGCATCACCGGCGACAAAGCCTGACCTCAAGCCCGGCACGCTGGATCGTTTCGATAACGAATTAAAAACCAGAACATTATCCAGTGATCCGCCTAGCGCCGCGCAGGCCGACATGCCGCCCGGCGGCGCCTGATCGCTGTAGATCTCGCTATAACATTCGTCGAACAGGACCACGAAATCGTATTCCCGCGCCAGTTCGACAAGCCTGATCAGGGTTTCGAGTGGGGCGACGGTGCCCTGGGGGTTGGCTGGCGTGCAGTAATAGGCAAGGGCAGTGCGCGCCAGCAAATCTGGATCAAGCGCTTCGTAATCGGGCAAAAAATCTGTTTCCGCGGTGGCGGGAACGAAAATGGGCTCCGCGCCGGAAAGGGCCGCCGCGCCCAGGTAAACCTGATAAAACGGATTGGGCATCAAGACCGCGGGCTGTTTGCCGCCAATTCGCTCCGGCACACAGGTAAGGGCGATCATGAACAGGGCTTCGCGGGTGCCCGATACCGGAATGACATTGGTATCGGGATCCACCATGGCTTCATCGAGTTCATAGCGCTGCGTCAGCCAGCCCTTGACCGATTGGCGAAAATCGGGCGTGCCAAGGACAGCCGGATATTTTCCCCACAAGTCGGCTGTTTCGTTGATAATTTCTTTCACCATCGCGGGCGGCGTATGTTGCGGCTCGCCAAGCGCCAACGACAGCACCGGCTCATTGATCCGTGGCGCGTGCGAATCAAGCAACGCCCGCAATCGGTCGAACGGATAGTCACCGAGACGGTCAAGGCGATCATTGATCATAGCCGAGGTTCTTCACCCAGTAACGTTAAGAAACGTCACAACCCAATACAAAACAAGAGAATATTAGCGGCAAAGCTAGACTCGTTACAAGCATCTCGGATTGGGAGCCCTAAATTACCGCCCAAAAACTAAAAAAACCGGGGAGCCATATGGCTACCCCGGTCAGTCGGCGGTTTTTGAGGCAAAAGCCTCAGGGAGAAACCGTGGCCCTTGTCAGAGCATTTTCGCGACCTTGTCGGCGGCGCCAGATGCTTCGGGCGAACTTAACAGGCGACAAGCCATCCATCATGAAATGGACTCCCCGTGAAGGCTGATATCCAGGCCATCGCGTTCGGTCTCTTCGTCGACTCGCAGCCCGACAACCATGTCTATGATTTTCAACAGGATAAAGCTGGCAACCCCGCACCAGATGATGGTGGCGGCGATGCCCCACAATTGGGTCATGACCTGTCCGGGATTGCCTTCCAGCAATCCTGCTGTCCCGCCGATAGCCTTGCTGGCGAATACACCCGTCAGAATCGCGCCGACAATGCCGCCGATACCGTGGATGCCGAAGACATCCAGCGCGTCGTCATAGCCGAGCTTGTGCTTGAGCCAGGTAGCGCCCCAATAACACGCAATGCCCGATGCAACGCCTATGCACAGCGCGCCGACCGGTGTTACGAAGCCGGCGGCGGGGGTGATAGCCACAAGTCCACCGACCGCGCCGGAAATGATGCCAAGCACACTTGGTTTACCGCGCAGCATCCATTCGAGGAACATCCAGGCCAGTGCCGCGGCGGCCGTGGCGATCTGGGTCACCACCATAGCCATGGCGGCGGTGCCGTTGGCGGCAAGTGCGGAGCCCGCGTTGAAGCCGAACCAGCCGACCCATAACAACGCGGCGCCGATGACCGACAGCACAAGATTATGGGGCGCCAGGATTTCGGTCCCAAGTCCCTTGCGTTTACCAATCATCATCGCCGCGACCAGTCCGGCAATGCCGGCGTTGATGTGGACCACCGTACCGCCGGCGAAGTCGAGAACACCGTCCTTGCCCAAAAAGCCGCCGCCCCATACCCAATGGGTAATCGGCGCATAGACCACCAGCAGCCACAGACCGGTAAACCACAGCATGGCGCTGAACTTCATGCGGTCGGCGAAGGCGCCGACAATCAGCGCCGGGGTAATGATAGCGAAGGTCATCTGGAAGACCATGAACAGCGAATCCGGAATGGTGCCGTTCACGGCGCCCACCGTCATGCCGCTGAGGAACATCTTGCTGAGGCCGCCAACATAAGGATTGCCTTCGGCAAAGGCGAGGCTATAGCCGATGACCATCCACAGGATGCTCATCAGGCAGGTTATGGAAAAACACTGCATCAGGACCGACAGCACGTTTTTCCTGCGCACCATGCCGCCATAGAACAACGCGAGACCGGGGATCGTCATCATCAGCACCAGGGCGGTGGATACGAGCATCCACGCGGTATCCCCACTATCTATTTTCGGTGTGGCCGCTTGAGCCATGACCGGGCCGGTCGCCGCCAGCATGGCTGCACCCGCGATCATTGAGGCCACAAGGCCATTTTTGGTTTTAAAGCGCTTCATTGTCTTCTTCTCCTGTACGGATGCGCACCGCCTTTTGAACGTCGAATACAAAAATCTTACCGTCGCCAATTTGACCGGTGGCGGCTGAATTACGGATGGTATCAACCACTTGCCCGGCCAAATCGTCAGGCACGACGACCTCCAGCCGAATTTTGGGCAGGAAGCTGATTTCGTATTCAGCGCCTCGGTAGATTTCCTTTTGCCCCTTTTGCCGGCCAAAGCCGCGCGCTTCGGTAACGGTCAGCCCCTGGACACCGATACCCGTCAGCGCCTCACGCACTTCGTCGAGCTTGAATGGTTTTATGATGGCTTCGATCAATTTCATCGTGGGGTCCTCCGTCCTCAAAAGCTTTTGCTGACGGTGAAGAGGACGGCCTCTTCCTTGCCGTCCGTGTCCGGTGAGACATCGGTGTCGGAATAGGTGATTGACGCGTCGAACAGGCCGGCGACGTTGTAGGTTACGCCCATGTTCCATTCGACATAGTCCGCCGTCCCGAACACCGTGTTTTTCTCGATGTACTGCTTGGCGACATAGCCTGACAGCGACAGACCCTTCACGCCCGGGACCGGCACATCGACGGCCAGCTTGTAATAGTAAGCATCGCCGCTCTTGAGGGTATACTCTGGTGAGTAGTTGAGGCTGCCGGTGACCGCCGCGATGCCGAAATCGTACCCGACCGCGCCCTGGATCTCCCAGAAATCGTAATTGAAGCTGCTGTCGGCGCCGGGATAGGCGTAATAGATGAAGCCGGCATTCCAACTCAGTCCGGTATCGCCGATATTGCCCTTGAGGCCGCCATAAAGATCGATCTCGATGTTGGCGCCATCGATGCCGCCGGCGCCAGCGCCGCTTTCACCGAAATCGACATTCGATGCCCAGACACCGGCATAAACGGAGACTGGCTTTGCCACCTCAACCTCGTAGTCGAAGCCACCCTGAAGGGCCGGGCCGTCGTCGGTCTGGGACAATCCACGGAACAGATATTCCGAGGTTAGCGCCACATTCGCCGAGAACGTCCCCGGGATCATGGATTTTTCCTGCGCCATCGCTGGCGTGGCCACAATGACGGCGCAAATGGCAGCGGCAGTGCTCAGTGCTGTAAATTTTTTAGTCATCGTTTCGTTCCCTTTGTTAACCGTGCGGTATTTATTGGTGCGGCCTGCCTGACTGCCGCCTGCCGTTCTGCTATTGCAAACGGCGTGCCACCGCGGAAAGATTGGGGTGCTTATTTTAATTTCATTCTAAATCAATGGCTTACCGAAGAGTCTGGTAGGTTGAAGCAAAAAGACCGCTCTAAAATCTCTCCACCGTGTGTCTGTTTTTTGTTCATTCATGGTAATTTGCCTAAAAAACAGTCATACGAATGGACCCCTAACGATGCTGGACAAAGCCAGTGCCGCCGCGCCATTCTGCAGCCATGAGGCGCCCGCATGACAGGGGTTAAGGATAGACCCGTATCCGGCAAACCGGCTGATGTCGTGATCATTGGCGGCGGCATTGCCGGGCTGACTCTGGGCTGTGCCCTCGGGAGTGCCGGTGTGACGGTCGTTCTGGTCGAGCCGCTGCCGGCGGAACGGCTTACCTCCACCGGCTTCGATGGCCGTACGACGGCCGTGGTGGCCGGCTCTCAGGCGGTTCTTGCGGCCATTGGTGCTTGGCCGCGTATGGCGGCCAATGCCCAACCCATCCTGGATATCCGTGTTTCCGACGGCCGCTCGCCTTTATTTCTGCATTACGACCATCGCGAGGTCGGTGCTGAGGCGCTAGGCTATATCGTCGAAAACCGCTCGATCCGCGACGCATTGCTGGAGCATCTCACCAACCTGCCGACCGTCACTCTCGTGACGGGCCGACGCGTGATCAGATTGCATCGGGATGACGCGCTGGCAACGGCGGCACTTGACGACAATACCGTCATCACGGCGCGTCTTGCGGTAGCGACCGATGGCCGGAACTCACCCACCCGACAGGCCGCGGGAATCGAAACGACCGCCTGGCGTTACAAACAGATCGGGATCGTGTGTACGGTTCATCACGAAATGGATCATTGTGGCGTTGCGCAGGAGCATTTCCTGCCGGCCGGTCCCTTCGCGATCCTGCCAATGACCGGGCGCCGCTCCTCCATCGTGTGGACCGAGCGGGCTGATCTCGCGCCGGCGCTACTGGCCCTTGGCGACCAGGAATTTCTGGCCGAACTCACGCTGCGCTTTGGGGATTATCTCGGCAAACTCGAAATCGTCGGCCCGCGGTTTTCATACCCGCTTGGGTTCATGCATGCGCAACATTATATTGCCTCCCGTCTGGCGTTGGCGGGCGATGCGGCGCATGCGATCCACCCCATAGCCGGACAGGGACTTAATATAGGCTGGCGCGATGTGGCGGCTTTGGCCGAGGTCGTAATAGACGCGCTGCGCCTTGGCCTCGATCCGGGGTCGATGGCGACGCTCGAGCGTTATGAACGCTGGCGTCGTGTTGATAACGCCATGATGCTGGCCGCGACCGACGCGCTCAATCGTCTGTTTTCCAATGACATCGCGCCGGTGCGCCTGGCCCGCGGCGCCGGGCTCGCCGCGGTCAACGGCACGCCGCCCCTGAAACGCCTCTTTATGCGCCATGCCATGGGCGTGCTTGGCGACGTACCGCGCCTGGTGCGGGGTGAAGCCCTATGACCAGCCTGTCCTGCCGCTCACCCGGCCCGGGCCAACCGCATCAAGGATCGCGGCTCAGCCCGTTAGCGCTTAGCGCGGCGAGGTAGGCCTGCCGGCGGGCGTCCATATGGGCGCCAAGCTCAAGAAGATATTCCCAGGAAAAAATTCCAGTATCGTGCAGGTCATCAAACGTCAGGCGTATCGCATAATGGCCCACCGGCTCGATCTCCAGAATACTCACGTGACGCCGGCCGGCGACGATTTTTTTTTGCCCCGGCCCATGCCCCTGAACCTCCGCCGACGGGCTTTCGACGCGCAGCAGTTCCGCCGGATAAGAATATTTCGTGCCATCCTCGAAGGTAATATCCAAGGTTTTTTCCGCCTTTCTGAAGCGGATTTCGGTTGGCCGGGCGGACGCGGTGGAAGCCATCACGAATGGACGTCAAGGGTCGCGGCGTGGCCTTGATCAGCTCTTGTCGGTGCCGGCATCGTCATCTAGCCGTCGCGCTTCATCCGCCAGCATTACCGGGATGCCGTCTCTTATGGGATAGGCAAGACCGGCTTTTTTACTGATCAGTTCCTGGGCCGCTTCGTCATAGTCGAGCGCACCCTTGGTGACAGGGCAGACCAGGATCTCGAGAAGTTTGGGATCGACGCCTTTTTTGGGTGGGTTCATCTGTGACAGATCCTCAGTTGATACTGGAGCCGCCGTCGCCGCCGCTACCGAGCAACGCCATCTCCAATAATGTAATCACCATTTCCGCCCGCGCCGTCAAGTCGTCGGCCTCCAGCAGGGCCTGGCGTTCATTGGGGCCAAACGGGCAGGTCATTGCGAGCGACGTCACCAGGCGGTCATTGGGCGTTGCCTCGACCGTTTCCCAGCTCGCCTTGATGTTTTGTTGCCTAAAATATTGTCTCACCACGCCAAGCAGCCGGTCGCGATCGATTTCCGATTCCGCCTGCGTCGAAAGGTCGCCGCGAAAACGGTGGTAATCGGCAAGGACGCGGCGATAGCCGTCGCGCAAGGTCATTTCCTCGGCAATATCGAACCGGCATATGCCGCTTAACGTGAGCATGTACCGTCCGTCGTCGCTTTCGCTGAACGCCGAAATGCGCCCGGCGCAACCGGTGGTGTAGATTTCCGGCTGATCCATCATCGCCGCCATGTCGGCCGCCCCCCGGTTATCGTCCGGATCGGGGAGGCGCGGCTGCACCATGCCAATTATGCGCTGCTCGTCGGCCAGGGCGTCGCGAACCATGGCAAGATAGCGCGGCTCGAAGATATTGAGGGGCAGTTTCCCCTGCGGCAGCAGGAGGATTCCGGTCAGCGGGAAAACCGGAATGACCCGCGGGAGGTCTTCGAACCCTGGGTCGAAGGGGCCCCGGCTCACGATCCGCCCATCGCTGTTCTGGTGGCGTTCATGAAAACAATAGTGACGACAATTTGCGCCGCCCGCCGACAGTCAGCGGATCGGTTGGTCCCATCGCCTCGAAGAACTCAAGCAGCTGTCGCCGCGCCGCATCGTCATTCCAGGCGCGGTTGGTCCGTACGATGGTCAACAGTTCGTCGATCGCCGCTTCGCGCTCGTCAGCCGCATAAAGCGCGAGCGCCAGATTATGGCGTGCTTCCAAATCTTTCGGATTGGCCGCAACGGCTGTGCGCAGTTGCCCCAGGTCGCCGGCGCCGGCCGCCTTGTCGGCCAGGTCGAGCTTGCTGACGATCGCCGCCATCGCTTTGTCACCGCGTTCCTCATCGCTCAACCCATCGACAATTTCGCGTGCCTTGGGGTTGTCTCCGGCCTCCAGAAAACAGCGGGCAAGTCCAGCCTTGGCGGCCAGGTTATCCGGCGCATGCTGGATGATTTGTTGAAAAACGGCGCCGGCCTGGGCGAATTCACCTTCTTCCACCATAGCGTTGGCCTGTTCCAGCGCGGCATCAACGGGCGACTGGGTCGCGGTTCCCGCGGTGTCGGTCAGGCGCTTGACGAAGGCCCTGATTTCGCTTTCCGGGACCGCGCCCTGAAATGCATCCACCGGACGGCCCTGGTAAAAGGCGAAGACCGCGGGGATCGACTGAATGCGGAGCTGCTGGGCTATCTGCTGGTTCTGGTCAATATCGATCTTGACCAGCCGGACAGCGCCCTGTGCCTCGTTAACAATTTTTTCCAGGATCGGGCCGAGCTGCTTGCAGGGTCCACACCACGGGGCCCAGAAATCGACAATAACCGGGACGTCCTGCGATGCTTCAATGACATCCCGCGCAAAGGTCGCGGTGGACGAATCCTTGATCACGGCCGCCGGCGCTGCCCCCACCGGGGCATTCATATCGATAATAGGCTCCATCCGCAGCGTACTTTCCTGATTTGACTGTTTCCCCTTATGATCGGCGCGATAGTTCCGCCAATCCTCCGACCCTCGGCCCTTAAATGGCGCGTATTGAAGGCGATGACAAGATTGTAATGGATTTTCCGCTATCGCGCACCCAGCATGGATATAGCCTAATCCTACTCCGCCCCGACTGTAGCGTCTCCGAGATCGGCAATCAGCGGCTGGTGGCCGGTCGCGTCGAGAAAGCGCAGCAGGTCGGCGGGGCCGATGGCAATGGTCGCGGTGTTGACCAACGGGTGATAATTCACCAGATCGGCCCGCATCATCTCTGAATCGAGGACGATGGCGACTTTTGCAAAGGGCCCCTCACTGTCGTCGCCATGCTGGGGCGGCCGGTCGTTGAGGGCGGCGAACGGCGTCACCGAGCCTGGCTCCACGCCAAGCCGAGCGCGCAGGCGATCGGGACTGGCAAAGGACAAGCGCTTCGCCCCCAGCAGGCTGGCCAGCGCCTTCATATCCAGCCGGCGATCCTCGAGGCACACCACCAGAAAGCTTGCCCCCTTCTTGTCGCGCACGAACAGGCTCTTGCAGTGGATGCCGGGCAGGGCGCCGCGCAGGTCTTTGGCTTGCTCGACCGTGAAGACGGCGTCATGCCGGTGTTCCCGGTAGCTAATCCCAAGGGAAGCCAGCAGCGTCAGCAACTCGGCCGGCGTGGCCGGCGTCGCCGGTATTCCGTCGTTCCATTGATCGCTCATGGGTCCATGATTTGCCACAGAGACCGGGATAGCTCAACCGTGCCGTTACCGCGCAAAATGCTGAATATTCGTAATCGGACACTTGCAAACAACGGCGGGCCGTCTATTATCGCGCCACTTTCGCATGCCGCCATGGTACAGTCCTGCGGCATGCGGTCAAAGACGGTGCGGGCGTAGCTCAGGGGTAGAGCGCAACCTTGCCAAGGTTGATGTCGTGAGTTCGAATCTCATCGCCCGCTCCATTTTCTTTGGTATTAAGCCACTGAAATGCATATATTTTTGACTAAACCGTTTGGTTTCTGAACGGTTGTCGAGAATATTGCATTGCGTTTTGTCTCCACCGTAGCTCCACGGAGGCAGAAAATGGCGTCTATTTCTAAGAAAAATGGCAAATTTCACGTACGAGTTCGACGTAAAGGCTATCCAACACA
>JAQBTY010000191.1 GCA_027624735.1 Pseudomonadota bacterium
GCCCATACCCACAGATTCGCATCAAATCCGCCTTATGGGAATCATTCGTTTCGGGCGGAACACTAGAACCCACCCGGATGCCTGAATCCTTACAAAAAAAGCTGAATATTACCGGTGTTACATTGCGTCTTTACAGCATCGACGATGTGCGGAATTACACGGGTGACGGGGGGTTCTGTGCAGACGGAAGCTATGTCAGAAGGCTTACGCCACCATGAGCACCATTTTATTGACTCGATCTTCGGTACGGTGCGCCAGCTGTCCGCCGATGCGGCGCAGGATGCAATTCTCTGGCCGATCTGTGCCGCGCCCATCGCCATGCAGGAACAGCCTATATTGGTGCAGGACCGCTGAGTGAATGTCGCGCCCGGCACACTGCTGTCCGGTATGTCTCTTAAACACCACCGTCATTCCGGACTTGGTCCACTGGTGTCCACTAATTCAGGGCAAAACAATATACCCACTCCTCGTCATGGTCGGCGAAGGCCACGAGTGTCTGGTTTAAATCGGTGGAGACCTCTGAAACCCTCGGCGGTGGCTGTGTTTTGGCGTTTGTTCGATTCGGGACAGCGATTTGGTGATAGTGTTGCTCCGATGCCATTTCCTTATTCGTCATTACCGGGCTTGACCCGGTAATCCATGGCAAACACAAGCGAAATGGGGCGAACATGAATTGCCGGGTCAAGCCCGGCAATGACGAAGGGGGGGTAGGCGTGAAATTAAACCGGACAGCAGTGGACCAAGTCCGGGATGAAGACCGAGTGTTAGACGGCAACCGGAAAAACCGATCGCGTTTGGTGTTCCGAACCGACCAGTTCGTCCGCATACGGCGCGCGGGTTTGCTCCGGTGCGGAAAACGCGCAATATCATTCGGTCGGAGTAGCGCGATGAGGTTGTGAATGAGCGACAATATCGTTGAAATCGACCGCTCGGTGACGCCTAACCGGCTGGTGTTCGCGCCGCGGTTCAATGTCGCGGTTCCCTTTATCGACCGACATCTGGATGACGGCCGTGGCGAAAAGACGGCCATCCGGACGGCGGAGGGAGACTGGACCTACGGCGATCTTGCCGTCCGCGTGTCGCAGGCTGGCAATCTGTTGCGGGCGATGGGTCTCACGCCCGGCGACCGGGTTCTCATGGTGGTGCGCGACTGCCCTCACTTCATCGCGCTGTTCTTTGGCGCCAGCAAGGCAGGCATCGTGCCGGTCGCGGTCAACACCCTGTTGCGGCCGCGGGAATACACATTCCTGATCGGAGATTGTGAAGCCGCCGCCCTGGTCTATAGCGCAAGCTTCGCCGGATTTATCAAACCCGCCCTGGCCGATTGCACGCATCGGCCGGATCACGTGCTCACCATGGAAGATTTTTTCGTGCAATCGCTTTCTCACGCCGATGTGCTGGAAGCAGCGCCGGCGACAGCGATGGATGAATGTTTCTGGCTCTATTCGTCGGGCTCGACCGGCAACCCCAAGGGCGTCGTTCATCCCCACCGGTCGATGGTGTGCACCTCCGAGCGGTTCGCCGCCAATACCGCCGGGTTGCGCGAGGACGACACGGTCTTTTCGGTGAGCAAGCTGTTTCATTCCTATGGGTTCGGCAACGCCATGACGTTTCCTCTCTGGGTTGGCGCGACCATCGTGCTAAGCGATGAGCGCGTCACGCCGCAAATGAGTTTTGCGATGATCGAGCGTTTCCGTCCGACGGTCTTCTTCGGCGTCCCGACCTTGTATGCCCAGCAATTGCGCGCCATGGAAACGGCAAAACCCGACCTGTCTTCGCTGCGCATCTGTATTTCAGCGGGTGAGGCCTTGCCGGGCGATGTGTTCAGACGCTGGAAGGAACGGACCGGGACGGTAATCATCGACGGGCTCGGATCGACGGAAAATCTTCACATTTTCATTGCCAACCGGCCCGACGATATCAGACCGGGAACCTCGGGAAAGCCCGTGTCGGGCTACGCGGTCAAGCTGGTCGATGACGACGGCAATGAAATCACCGAGCCCGGTATAATCGGCACTGTCTGGGTAAGAGGCGAATCCGCGGCGACCCTCTATTGGAAAAATCCGAAAAAAACCGCCCACACCATGCGCGGCGACTGGCTTAATACCGGCGATATGTATTACCGCGATGCGGACGGTTATTACCACAATGCGGGGCGTGGCGACGACATGATGAAGGTCGGCGGCCTGTGGTGTTCGCCGTTCGAAATCGAAGCGCGGCTGATCGAACATCCCAAGGTGCTGGAAGCCGCCGTGGTCGGCCACAAGGATGAGGACGGGCTTATCAAGCCGGCTGCCTATGTCGTCCTGAACGATGCCAAAGACGTGGGCGCGGTGATGGAATCGGCGCTGGTGACCCATTGCCGCGATGGGCTGGCGCATTACAAATATCCCCGCTGGTTTCATTTCGTCGACGATTTGCCGAAAACGGCGACAGGCAAGATCCAGCGGTTCAAATTGCGGGACGGGCAGGGGTAGAATAATTTTGGATCGCCCCCGTGCCGTGTCTCGGGTCGTATTTATCGTTGTGCCGCTTTAGGCGTATCGCGCAGCCCGTCGAGCACGGACAAGGCGGTCGCCCAGGAATCGTCCGCCGCCGCTTCGTTCCAGGATTTGGGGTTGGAGCGGCCGGTATAACCATGGCGAACACCGGGATAGATGGTAATGCCGACCGTCGCCCTGTCCTTGGTGGCCGCGCGGATGCGGGCCAGGGTGTCCGGCGGGCAGACATGATCCTCATCGCCCCAATGCAGCCGGATGGGGGCGTCGCCGATATCGGAAAGCGCGTCGAGATAGCTCTCCACCGCGGTGCCGTGGAAGGCAAATCCGGCGTCGCAGCCCAGCCTTGCCGGGCCCAGAAGCGCGTAGGGCCCGCCATAGCACAGCCCCACCACGGCGATCCGGCCGTTGCATTCGGGCAGGCGCTTCAGGTCCGCCATCACGTCGGCGAGATCCTGCACGCCGAGCTCGATCAGGTTTTCCCGGTCTTCGGCACGTTCCTTGGCGCGGCGCATGCCGTCCTCAGTGCGCGGCATGGGACCGGAATCCCCCCGCCAGAACAGATCGGGGGCCGCGACAACGATGCCCTTGGCGGCCAGATCGTCGGCAGCCTGGCGCACGTCGTCCACGACGCCGAACACCGATGACATGATCACCAGCGCCGGGCCCGGGCCCGCCGCCGGCAGCGCGACGTAGCAATCGAATTCCCCGCCGCCGCTGGCGGCGATTTTGATATCCGGCATGACGCTCTCCCTATTTATTTTCAAAGATCGCTTTTAGTGTGGTGTCGCCAGCTTAAACCAGGAATGTCGGGTGTTGCCAGAGGGTGCGGGTGAAACCTGCGGCGGCTGCCTTGCAGATCGAGCCTATATGTCCTGTCGCCGTTGCTCGGGGTGGATCGCGCTTGGCTATCAACATGGCTATCATGCCGGCGGCGTTCAGTCTGTTGCTCCCCCCTCTGAAGCAGAAGCCGGCGCTGCTTTACCAGTCCGGTACGTCGATGCCTTTGACACGGTCTCTCGGGAGGTAGAGTATTTTCGCTGGATCGGGCCAATGCGCTCCACAGTCCCCACAAAAATAAAATTAAAACCCAGACCTGAGAGGCTCCTATATGAAAATTCATAAATGTATTACGGCCGTTCCGGTACTCGCCCTTGCTCTATCGGCGGCGTTTCTTGCCGGCACGGACGCACGGGCTGATGCCGTCGCGGATTTCTACAAGGGTAAGACGGTAACCATTGTCGTCGCGGCTGGGCCCGGCGGTAATTATTCGGTCTATTCCCTGCTGCTTTCGCCCTACTGGAAGAAGTACCTTCCAGGGCATCCGACCTTCATCATTCAAAACATGGGGGGCGCCGGCGGTACCAAGGCGGCCAATTATCTTGCCAATTCGGCGCCTAACGATGGTAGCTATATCGGGATTTTGGAATCCACCACGCCGCTTAACGCCAGATTGCGCGCGACCGGCGTGAAGTACGATCCGTCCAAGTTCCACTATCTCGGCGGGGCGGATAACACCCGATCAATGTTCACGGTCATGAAGAGCGCGGGCGTCAACACCCTGGAGGAAGCAAAGACGAAGCAGCTGCTTTGCGGCGCCACCGGAAAGGGGTCGACGACCTATGTTACCCCCTCGGTCGTCAATTATTTTCTCGGGACGAAGTTCAAGATGATCCTGGGCTACCGCGGGATGAACGGGGTCAACGCCGCGATCGATAAAGGCGAGGTGAATTGCCGCGCCGCCGTCTTCGCCTCCATCGAAAACAGCCGCCCGCACTGGATCACGGACAAGATGATCGTCAATCTGGCGGCCATCGATACGGAACGTCATCCGGACTATCCCGATGTTCCGACCTTGTTGGAAATGACCAACGATCCGGATGCGAAGGCGGTTCTGACGCTCATGTCGAACAATGGCGTCCTTGGCCGGGCCTGGGTGGCGCCCCCCAACGTGCCGAACGACCGCGTCGCCGCGTTGCGCGAGGCTTTCTGGAAGGGCTTCAACGACCCCAAGGCGCAGGCCGAGATGAAACAGCGCAAAATGCGCGCCGACCCGGTTCGCTGGGAGGTTCAACAGAAAACGCTGGTTGAAATCGCCGCGACGCCGCAGCGCATTATCGATCTGATTCGCAAGTCTATCGGTCTTATTAAATAGACGTCTGGACGGGGGCCCGGTGCAGGGCCAGCGGTACGGGAAATTAGCCGCCATATGCCGCTGTCAGCGCCGGTGTGCTCTTTTCGCGTTGTCGATAGGGGGAATGTTTCTTGACATGTTGGCCGCTTTTCTGTATTTAACAATACAGTTAATTAATGAGTATGTTAAATATGGTTTCCTCGGACGATGACCAACTCAGTGAAACTTTCTCGGCGCTTGCCGATCCGACGCGGCGCGCGATTCTTGCCCGGTTGGCGATTGGTGAGTTGTCGGTGGGGGAACTGGCGAGCCCGTTCCCTATCTCCCTGCCGGCGGTGTCGCGCCATCTCAAGGTGCTCGAACGCGCCGGCCTCATCGAGCGCAAGACAGAAGCCCAGTGGCGGCGCTGTCAATTGACGCCGGAACCGCTGGCGCGGGCGGCGGACTGGATAGAACATTATCGCGGGTTCTGGGAGGCGCGTTTCGACGCGCTGGAATCATTTTTGAAAACCGAGCTGTCACCGGGCCGGGGCGGGACTCACTCAAGCCGGAAGAAGGGCCAGAAAAATGACCACTGAAAGCACCATCGATGGTGACGAACGGGTGCTGCGTCTCACGCGTCATTTCGAGGCGCCGCGCGCGGTCATATTCCGGGCCTGGACCGACCCGGCCTGGCTGGTGCGCTGGATGGGGCCGCAGCAATGCACCTGTCCCCATGCCGAGGCGGATTTGCGTGTCGGTGGCGCGCTGAAGATCGCCATTCGCAATTCGGAAGGCAAGGATCATACGGCGCACGGGATTTATCAGGCCATCGATGCGCCGGCGACGCTGTCCTTCACCTGCGATGGGAACAGGAAGACGGCATCCTGGGGCCTGAAATGCTGATCCATATGGAATTTCTGGATCGTGACGAGGGAACAGATATGGTGTTTACCCAGACCCGCTTCTCAACCGACGAGAGCCGGGACCAGCATGAGGGCGGATGGACGGGGTCGTTCGCGAGCCTCGCCGATGTCCTCAACGACTTAATTCAGGAAAACTGAGGAGAGAGCGGCCATGGCAATACAGAAAACCGTTTCCCGCGAGGACTGGCTGGCCGCGCGGCTGGCGCTGCTGGAACAGGAGAAGGCGCTGACCCGCCAGCGTGACGCGGTGTCCCGCGCGCGCCGGGAACTGCCCCGCGTTCGGGTCGACAAGGACTATGTTTTTCAGGGTGAAAAGGGCGACGAAACTTTGAGCGATCTATTCGCCGGGCGCAGCCAACTGATCATCTATCATTTTATGTTCGGCCCCAACTGGGAGGCGGGCTGCAAGAGCTGCTCTCTGATCGCCGAAGGGTTCGACGGGCCGGACATTCACCTGGCCCAGCGCGACGTGACTTTTCTGGCCGCGTCCCGAGGACCGTTGCCCAAGCTCCTATCGTTCCGCGACCGAATGGGCTGGAAGTTCAAATGGGTTTCGTCGCTGGACTCCAATTTCAACCGGGATTTCCAGGTATCGTTCACCGAAGACGAAATCGGCGGCGAGGTTTATTACAACTACGCCAAGGGAAAATTTCCCATGACCGAAGCGCCCGGTCTCAGTGTTTTTTATAAAGACCCGGACGGGTCGATCTATCACACCTATTCCTGTTTCGCGCGGGGGCTGGACGCGCTGATCGGGACGTATCAATATCTCGATCTCGTGCCCAAGGGCCGGGACGAGGAATATCTGCCCTTTACAATGGAATGGGTGCGTCACCACGACCGATACGGAGATTAGGAGACACCATGACCACGAAAGCGACCGGACAATGCCTCTGCGGAGCGGTGACCTATGAGGTCGAAATCCCGGCAAAATCCATTTACGAGGGGTTGTGCCATTGCCGCGACTGCCAGCGCTATACCGGCACCGCCTTCTCCTCAAGCATGATGGTGCCCAAGGCGGGTATGTCGCTCAAAGGCGAATTGAAATTCTACGGCAAGGAGACCGAGCGAGGCAGCGTGATGGAACGCGGTTTCTGCCCCGAATGCGGCTCGAACGTGCTGTGCCGGTCCGAGGCATGGCCCGATCTCTATGTGCTGGCAGCCGGCTCGCTCGACGACCCCTCGGTCTATAAGCCGAAGATCAACATCTTCACGCGCAGCGCCCACGCCCATGTGTTCGCCATCGGCGATCTGAGCAAGCGCGAGGACGGGATCTAACCCGGCTTGATACAAAGTCCTCGGGCAATACGCCCTACCGCCCGTGCTTGGCCAGCGAGTGCATCCAGCCATGCATGCGCGATGTCATGTTGTTGATATCCGCATCGGTGAACCAGTTTTTGGCATCCACCTTGTCGACCGGATATTGCGGCCGCAGGAAGTCTTCTTCGTAGCCGTAGGGCACGGTCGCGTCGATCCCCATGCCGCCTTCGAAGCGGGTGTTCGACGCCGTCCATTCGCGGTCGCCGGCGGTCATGCGTTCGGCCGGCATGAAGGTCTGGCCACGGCCGCCGGGCAGCGGGTTCAGGATATCTGTGTGCGGATTGACCCGGGTCGTCAGGCACCACATCACGTCGTCCATGTCATAGATGTCGGTGTCTTCAGAACACGCGATGCACAGCCGCGCGCCCTGTGACGTGGACAGGATCGCCCCCATGAAATTGCGCTGCCAGCCTTCGTCGATCTTGCTGCTTTTCTTGACCTGGATGATGGCGCCGCCCCAGTCGGTCATGGAGTAGGGGATGTTGACGTCCTGCACGATGCCGGGCTGCATGCGCTGGCACAGCTCATAGATACAGGCTTCCCGGATGGTGGTGTCGATATTGTGCTCGTCCATGGTATGGACGCCGAGCGCGAAGATGATCGGCTTGGATTCGGGGGCGCGGGTGGTTACCGCCGTGCAGTGAAACGTCGGCGCCTTGTAGGCCTTGCCCATATAGCCCGACCATTCAGGGTGGAAATGATGCCGCCCCTGCAGGCCGGATTCTTCCGATTCCGCCGTTTCGAACCGGCGGTCGCGAGGGTTTACATAGCCTTCCAGCACCACTTCCGCATCGGCCAGCGCCAGCGCATCGACCGTGCGCGCCTTGACCATGCGCACGGGCGAGCCCTGCAGCGCGCCGGCGACCGCGATTTCGTCGCAGCCTTCCGGCAGTATCACGTAGTCGAACCCGGCGCCGGCCAGCATGGTGCAGCTTGGCGGCACGCCGAAGCAGATTGTGATGGGGATCGGTTTGTCGGATTTATAGTAGCGGCTGACCACTTGCCACATATGCGACCCGGGTGAAATCTGGAAGGTGCCCACATCGCCCCAGCGGAAATTCATCCGGTTGTAGCCGAGGTCCGTGCCGCCTTCGAAGTGAGCGCCGGTGACGCATCGGATGCCGGAACCGACGGTCAGTTCCGGCTCATATTCCGTATGGCGCACAGGCACGATGTAGTCGTTGACGTCTTTGGGGTGTTCAATGACCACTTCCTGGCAGGGCGCGTCCTTCTGGTCGATCAGGACAGGCGGGATAGGATGGCGCAGCGCATCGGCGGTCATCCGGGTCCGGGTCTTGTTGTCGGGCCAGCCGAACATCTTGTTGATGATGGTCTGGTCGCTCAGCAAATTGGTCACCACCCGGTTATTGGGCTTGCCCTTGACGTTGTTAAACAGGATCGGACAGCCGCCATCGAATTTCTTCTGAAGCGCGATGATCTCGAGGTCCGGATCGACTTCCTTATCCGTGACCACCAGATCGCCCTGGTCCTTTAGCCATTCAAGCGTGCCGCGTAGATCATTCAATTTCTCGGATGGGGCGCCAGGGGCGGCGTCTTCTCGTGCCGTGCTCATTTTTTTCCTCAATAATTGTCGGTTCCAGCCCTCTCCCCCACCCGGCCACCCAACGTCAGTATCCTGTGGGTGGCCGGGGGGGGGAGAGG
>JAQBTY010000192.1 GCA_027624735.1 Pseudomonadota bacterium
CTTACTCGGCACCGGATTATTCTTGGCGCTGAATTTTACCATCGTGTAAATCAGCAACCCGAAGACGAACAACGTGATGAGGGTAATAATAATAAGGAGGAGCTGATGAAATTCCGTCATTCTCTCCATCACCGGCGTCGCGGCGGGCTGGAAATTTAACTGCCAGGGCACAGGTTCAGACGCACACGCCGTGGAAGCGGCGAGGCCGGTGACGAGTGTCGCCGCCGTCGCAAGCATTTTTCCTAAAAACATCATTCTCTTCCGGCCGTGGCTCTGGACAATCCGGGAGCGTCCCCGACCCTGTGCGCCGGGAAATTAAACCACCCGGTGCTGGACCACAACCCATCACGGCCCAAGCCAACAAACGCTTTTATAATATAACAATACCCACGCTATATAGAGGCTGTAGCACGACGCGTAACGCGACGGAATGTCGCATTCAGCCCTTCTTGATGGTTTCATGTCGTAATAAATTGTTGTTATCGGGGGATAAAATGTGATGACTTGCTATCCCAAGCCCACCATATTCCCCCTATTCCCTGTTTTCCTGGGGTTTTCAGGAAATTTGCGGGCACTCAGGGCCTGAAAGGAGCACAGCGTGACCAATCTGGCGACCACTGACCGGCTTTTTTTTGAGCGCGCGGGCATGGACCGCGATAAAATCACCCGAATCGTCGACGACACGCTTGAAGGCGTCGATGACGGGGAGCTGTTCATCGAATATCGCCAGTCGGAAAGCCTCGCATTCGACGATGGCCGGCTGAAAAGCGCCTCGTTCGACACGACCCAGGGATTCGGACTGCGCGCCATCGCCGGCGAGGCCTCCGGCTACAGCCATGCCTCCGAACTGTCAGAGGCCGCCATCAAACGCGCCGCCGAAACCGTTCGCGCCGTGCGGAGCGGCTACAACGGGGTCGCTGCCGCGGCGCCACAGGGCACCAACCAATCGCTCTATACCGACGACAACCCACTGGGCCAGATCAGCTTCGAAGACAAGGTTAAGCTGCTGGCCGACATCGATGCCTATGCGCGCGGATTGGACACACGCGTGCGGCAGGTCTCCGCGTCCATATCGGGCGAATGGCAAGCCGTGCAGATCCTGCGCCGCGGCGGCGACCGCGTAGCCGACATTCGGCCGCTGGTGCGCCTCAACGTCTCGGTGATTGCCGCCGATGGCGACCGCATGGAAGCGGGCAGTAACGGCGTCGGCGGCCGTTTGTCCTACGCCAGCTTTATCGATCCTGACAAATGGCGGGCCCAGGTTGACGAAGCCCTGCGCCAGGCAATCGTCAATCTCGACTCGGTCGCGACGCCGGCTGGCGAAATGGCCGTCGTGCTTGGCCCTGGCTGGCCGGGCATCCTGCTGCACGAGGCGATCGGCCACGGGCTCGAAGGCGATTTCAACCGCAAGAAGACGTCGGCCTTTTCCGGTCTGTTGGGCGAACGGGTGGCGTCCGAGGGTGTCACGGTCGTCGATGACGGGACCCTCAACGACCGGCGCGGCTCTCTGACCGTGGACGACGAGGGCACGCCAACCAGCAGGACCGTGTTGATCGAGGACGGCAAGCTGGTGGGTTATATGCAGGACCGGCAAAACGCGCGCCTGATGGGGATGGACCCCACCGGCAACGGGCGGCGCGAAAGCTACGCCTGTTCACCGCTGCCGCGTATGACCAACACCTACATGATGGGCGGCGACCGCGATCCGGAAGAAATTCTCAAATCGGTCAAGAACGGCTTATACGCCGTCAATTTCGGCGGCGGCCAGGTCGACATCACGTCGGGCAAGTTTGTCTTCTCCTGCACCGAGGCCTATATGATCAAAGACGGCAAGTTAGGCGCGCCGGTCAAGGGCGCCACCCTGATCGGCAACGGGCCCGACGTGCTGACCCGCGTCAGCATGATCGGCAACGATATGAAACTCGACCCCGGCGTCGGAACCTGCGGCAAGGACGGCCAGGGCGTGCCGGTCGGCGTGGGTCAGCCCACCTTGCTGATCGACAATCTGACGGTAGGCGGTACGGCGGCTTAACAGGTAGCGACTTTTCGGTTCAGACTGATCCGACCCGCTAAAACCGTGCTCCGACGGACTGCAATTCCAGCGGGGATACCTTGCCATCGCGATTCGAATCCGCGTTACGGAACTGCGATTGCAGGCGCTGCGTCCGCCGTTGATCATTGCGACCGGACTTGACGCCGAGGTTCGACAGCCGCGACCGTCCTTGAAAATATTCACTCTGGCTGATCGCGCCGTCTCCGTCGATGTCCAGATGCGACACGACGGGGGCCAGCGTCACCGGTGCGACAACCGGCGCATTTGGCCGGTTCGGCTGCGTGATCCTGTTGGAGGGAAGCCCCAGCACTGCGCCCTGGTCGTGAAAGACGGTATTTTTAGCCTTGTCGATTTCGATTTGCGGATTGGCCGGTCTAAAATATCTATCCAGCGTTTTTTGCCAGGGCACGTTCTTGTAAACTTTGTTGTTGGCTTTAGTCACTTTAGAGTTGCGCTTGGTCCGCTGCGCCGAGGCATCGGTCGCCATCACCAGGGGCGCCGCGACCATCAAGGCAAGAGACAGCTTTAGCGCTAATTTAACGGCGGAAGATAATTTCATGGCGGCACCCGGTGCGTTTGCGTAACGTATATAACGTATATATTGGCAACTATAGACGAATCAGCGCCTGTCCGGAGCGCGTCCTCAACTGCCTAATAGGCGTATTCCTTGAACAAATGGTCAATTTCACCGTTCCAGACACCCTTAAATTTTTCCAGCTTTTCTTCGGCCGGGCAACATCCGCTTTCAACAATTTCATACAGGGCGCCGAGAAACCCCGATTCATCGCTACCCGATGAATCGAGGCGATTGCGCCGCCGCAGCCCGGCGCTCGCGATTTCCAGCGTCTCGGCGGCGATGTCGCCGACGGTACGATTGCGGAACGGTGTCTTGAGCGCCCGCCTCGGCACCTCGGCCCTGAGATAGGCGTGATCTTCCGCGGTCCAGTCCTTGACCAGATCCCAGGCCGCGTCCAGCGCGCTTGAATCGTATAACAGCCCGGTCCACAAAGCGGGCAAGGCGCAAAGCCGCCGCCAGGGCCCGCCATCGGTGCCCCGCATTTCCAGAAATCTCTTAAGCCGGACCTCGGGGAACGCCGTGGTCAAATGATCCGACCAATCGCCGTCGGTCGGGATCTCTCCAGGCAGGGCCGGCAACCTTCCGTCGAGGAAATCACGAAAAGACTGCCCCGCCGCATCGATATAGGCGCCATCGCGATAGACAAAATACATCGGCACATCGAGCATATAATCGACATAGCGCTCGAACCCCATCCCGTCTTCAAACACAAAGGGGAGTATGCCGCATCGGTCCGGGTCGGTGTCCTCCCACACATGGCTGCGGTAGGAGAGATAGCCGCTCGGCTTGCCTTCCACAAAGGCGGAATCGGCGAACATGGCGGTCGATATGGGCTGCAAAGCCAGGCTGGTGCGGAATTTCTTGACCATGTCGGCTTCCGACTCGAAATCGAGATTCACCTGCACGGTCGAGGTCCGCAGCATCATATCGAGACCGAGAGTCCCGACCTTAGGCATGTAATCGCCCATGATTTTGTAACGCCCCTTGGGCATCCAGTTGATGTCTTCGCGTCTGGCTGTCGGATGAAACCCGATGCCGATCAGCCCGACACCGATTTCGTTGGCGACCGCCTTCACCTGCGCGAGATGTTCGTGCACTTCGCGGCAGGTCTCGTGAATGGTCTGCAACTGCGCGCCGGCGAGTTCCACCTGCCCGCCCGGCTCCAGCGTGATGGAACAGCCGTTTACATGGGCGAGCGCGATCGGGTTGCCGTTTTCGAGAATTGGCTCCCAGCCAAACCGGGTCATGCCGGTCAGCAGCGCCCGAATCCCCCAATCGCCCTCATAGGCCACCGGGCGCAACGAGCCGAGTTGAAAGACGAATTTTTCGTGCTCCGTGCCGATGCGCCAATCTTCCGGCTTGCGGCACCCCGCCGCGATATAGTCGATCAACTGGGATCTATGGGTTATGGGCTTACCAGGACCCGACGGTGGTGCTGCCATTTTCTGTATCCGACTACTGAACCGCTACGCTTTTCATACTGCTTTTAGGTCGCTTTTATTCTTCTTGTATACCGTATTGTTCTAACCATCCGCCCAATCGCCCAATACGGCCTGCCAGCAGACCAGCGCGGCCATGATTGCCGTATCGGCCCGTAAAATGCGCGGGCCAAGCCCGATCCGGGTAACAATGGGATTTTCCGCCAGCAGGTCAAGCTCCGATGGCGAAAACCCGCCCTCTGGCCCGGTCAATATACCCCAGGAATCGGATCCGGATTTCTCCTTCATGCGTTGAAGTACCTCGATGACCGGTTCCCCGCCGCCGGTTTCATCGCACACCATAAGCCGCCGCCCCACCGGCCATTCAGCCAGCAAAGCGGCCAGACTGGCGGATTGCCGGATATCGGGCACGGTGAGCCGGCCGCATTGTTCCGCCGCCTCTATGGTGTTGGCCCGCAGACGATCCATATTGACCCGGCTTACCGCCGTGTTTTCCGTCACGACCGGGATAATCGCCGCCGCGCCAAGCTCCGTCGCCTTTTCGGCGATGAGATCGATGCGCGCCCGCTTGACCGGCGCGAACGCGAGCCAGAGATCCGGTCCGGCGCTTTGTTCGCGGACCCGCTCCCGCGGCGTCACCGATGCCGTCGACCGGCCGGCTGCCGCGATCACGCCGCGCCATTCCCCGTCACGTCCGTTGAACAGATGGACCGCATCCCCCGCGCCCAGCCGCAGGACATGGAGAAGATAATGGGCCTGCTGCCGACCGAGATCGAATCCCGCGCCTTCGGCCAGACCGTGATCGACATGTAAACGAATGATCCGCATGGATAGCTTTGGCTCATCTTGGTTTCAGTCACCGTCCCATCAGCGTCATTGAGCAAGTACGGCATCGGTTGTAAAGCTTATACCATGGCGGATCAGGTCAAAACGACGCCCGACACGACGGTCAAGGCGTCCGAGAGCGATATCCCGGTTGGCGGCTGGGTGGATCGCCTGATGCCGCGCTGGAGTCATCCTTATATCAGGCTGGCGCGCTACGACCGGCCCATCGGCACCTGGCTGCTGCTGTTCCCATGCTGGTGGAGCATTGCCATGGCATGGCGCGATGTGACCGATCCTGGGCTTTTCGGGCTGTTCGCCCTGTTCGGGTTCGGCGCGCTGTTGATGCGAGGCGCGGGTTGTACCTACAACGATATTGTCGACCGCGACCTGGATGCGCAGGTCGCGCGCACAAGCAACCGGCCGCTCCCCAGCGGTCAGGTTACGGTGACGCAAGCCGCCGGGTTTCTGATCCTCCAGCTTGCCGGCGGGTTCGCCGTCCTGATCAGCCTGAACAATTTCGCCATCGCCGTCGGGATCGCATCGCTGGTGCTGGTCTTCACCTATCCCCTGATGAAGCGGGTGACGTTCTGGCCGCAATTTTTCCTGGGCTTGACCTTTAACTGGGGCGCACTGCTGGGATGGGCGGCGGTCCGGGGCGACATCGCCCTGCCGGCGATCCTGCTCTATGCGGGCGGGCTGTTCTGGACGCTGGGCTATGACACCATCTACGCCCATCAGGACCGCCGGGACGATCCGGAGGCCGGCGTAAAATCAACCGCGCGGCGTCTCGGGCTGGGCAGCAAGCCGTGGCTCTACGGGTTCTATGGCGTGGCGGCGGCGCTCTTCGCCGGGGCCGGCGTCGCGGGGGAATATGGCTGGCCCTATTTCGCCGGGCTTGCGCTGGGGGCCATGCAGCTTTGCTGGCAGGTGTGGGATGTGGACCTCAACGACCCGCTGGATTGCCTCGCCAAGTTCAAATCCAACCGGCTGTTTTCCTGGCTGTTCCTCGCCGGGATTCTGGCCGCCCCTCTGGTCGCGGGTCCGACCGCCTGATGAACGCCCAACAGGCGGATTTCATCACAGCCAGCACCACAATCGATCGACCGCCGTTAACGCCGGAGATCGCCCTTCATCTCGCCACCGAGGTGACACCGCTATGGCACGCCACAGCCGACTCGCTGGTGCATGCCGGGGTGGAGCCACCCTTCTGGGCCTTCGCCTGGCCCGGCGGGCAGGCGCTGGCGCGCTATGTGATGGACAATGCGGCGATCGTGGCCGGGCGTCGCGTCCTTGACATCGCCGCCGGGTCGGGCCTTGTCGCCATCGCGGCGGCGATGGCGGGGGCGGCATCGGTCCTCGCCAACGATATCGACCCGCTCTCGCTGGCGGCGGTCGCGCTGAACGCAAAGCTCAACGGCGTGACCGTAACGACAAGCGGCGATGATCTGACCGACCTGCCGTTTCCCGAAGATGGGCCGCGGGAATGGGATGTTATTCTCGCCGGCGACGTTTTTTATGACCGGGAGATGGCGGCCCGGTTCGCGCCCTGGCTTGGCGCCCGCGCGGCGGCAGGCGCGCTGGTCCTGATCGGCGACCCCAACCGCCCCTATCTTCCTAGTGAAAATCTAAAACGACTGAAAACCTATGACGTGACCACCAGCCTCGATCTTGAAAGCGCTACAAAGATGGCAACCACCATTTGGCGTCTGGGCGCCTAGTGGCTAGAATCTAGCATTCATTCCGTCATCGCCGACACCATCTGGTCGACCCAGCCGCTATCGGCGCTAAGGCTCTCCAACTCCGCGCGGGCTTGAGCCTTGGTCTGGGTGTTGCAGGCGATCACGCCGGGCGCTTCGCCATCGTCCGGCTGACACGCAAATTCCAGCCGTATGCCGTTGGGGTCGTAAAAATAGACACCGAGCAGGCCGGGCAATTGAGGGATCACGCCGCTATGCGGCACGCCATGCTCTTCAAGGTGCTTTTCTATGTCATGGAAGCGTGATTCCGTGACCGTAAACGCCACATGCTGCATGCCCCCTATTGCGTTGCGGTTGGTTTGCGGCTCGGCCCCCTTGGGGATCTCGAAGAAAGCCAACAGGCTGTCATTCCCCATGTCGAAGAAATAGTGACGCACCTCTTCATAGGGTGGATTGCCACGGTTGGCCGGGCCGGTCCCGAGGCCTGCCGGGACCTTCATGGCATGCACAAGCGGCATGCCAAGCACCTCGACGTAAAAATCCACCGTCATCTTCATGTCTTCGGTGGTGAGCGCCAAATGATGGACGCCGCGGGGTAACGCCTGATCGCCCTGTTTCATGAAAGCCTCCATCTGGAACCGGTTATGCGACCCCGTTTATAGCATCGACGGAGGCCGCTGTAGAACCCGGGGCCGCCTTGCGGCAGAATAGGGCTTCAACATATCCGGAGAAAATCCATGGCGCATTCCACGACACGTATCGATGTTCATCATCATGTGCTGCCTGAATTTTACAAGGACGCCCAGCGGGCCGCCGGCATTTCCGGCACGGCCTATCGCGGCTTTCCGGAATGGACGCCGGACAAAACCCTCGCCCTGATGCAGGACCATCGGATTTCCACCGCCATCCTGTCGTTTACCTCGCCCGGCATCTATTTTGGCGATCTGGCGCAGACCCGCGATCTCGCGCGGCGGTGCAACGACTATCTGGCGTCCCTGGCTCAGGACCATCCCGGGCGTTTCGGGGGATTTGCGTTTCTGCCCCTGCCGGATATCGACGCGTCGCTGCTGGAAATCGAACGGGTCCTCGACGAGCTGAAACTCGACGGCATCACGCTCCTGACCAGCGTCGATGAGCGTTATATGGGCCATCCGGATTTCGAGCCGATCTACGCGGAGCTCAACCGGCGGCGGGTGGTCACCTTCATCCACCCCTGCTACCCGCCGGGGACCGAGGCGCGGGACTGGAACATTCCGCGCATGATCATCGACTACCCGTTCGAGACCACCCGCGTGGCCACCAACCTGATCATGAACGGCGTGATGGAACGCCATCGGGACATCCCGTTTATCCTGTCCCATGCCGGCGGCACCCTGCCCTTCCTCGCCCATCGCATCGCGGTCTTCGACAAGAAGACACAGCTCCAGGACAATTATCCGGACGGCGCGCTCGCTTATATGAAGCGGTTTTATTTCGACACCGCGCTGTCGGGCGACAAGGCGCCGCTCGATGCCCTGTCCGGACTCGTCGATCCGTCACAGATTTTGTTTGGCAGCGATTACCCTTACATCTCCGAAGACGTGGTCGCGGATGAGACCGCCGGCTTCGATTCCTACACCGGCTTCGATGAAGCCGCGTTCGCCGCGATCAACCGCGGCAACGCCGAAAATCTGTTTCCCCGCTTCGCGGCATAGAACACCGGCCTTGCGGTGGCGGGGGGTTAAAATATTTTGCAAAACAACCCCATGCAAAGTAGAAAATTTGGCCTAAAAGACCGTTTTGATCAGCCACCTAAGCATGCATTACGATTTCAGCTGGCTTTCGTGACAATGTCTCCTGTTGTGAAGGGTTGTCGGAGTGGCTTATCCCGTTAACTCAGGCTCGTCTATATGTGGTAACTGCGGTTGAACGTCCTTTTGGGGGT
>JAQBTY010000193.1 GCA_027624735.1 Pseudomonadota bacterium
TCCGCCCATTGGGGGGAGGGGCCAGGGGAGGTGGGCTGCCGCTACCTGACCTCAATTAATTCCACACAGCGCCGGTCACCATGACGGTCGACCCCATCACGGTTGAATTGCTGCGCAACCGCATCGCCAGCACCATGGAGGAAATGGATTATCATTTCTTCCGGTCGGGCTATTCCACCATCGTCCGCGAATCGCGCGATTTCAGCTGTGTGGTGGTGGATGCACGGGGGCGCATTCTGGTGGCGCCGTGGCTGTTCCTGCATGGCGCCGTCTATTACTACTGCATCCAGCGGATCTTCGAGGTTTACGGCAAGGACGGCCTGGCGGAAGGCGATGTATTTGTCACCAACCACCCTTACGAAGGCATGATGCCGCATGCGTCCGACATGGGATTTATCGCGCCCATTTTCCACGACGGAAAACTGGTCGCGTTCGCCGGCACCATCGCCCACAAAGCCGATGTGGGCGGCACCGTGCCGGGCAGCACCTATGGCTCGGCCAGCGAGCTCTATCATGAAGGGCTGATGATCCCGCCGATCCGCATTCATCGCGCCGGGGAGCCCGTTGAAGACGTGATGCGGCTGATCGCCGCCAACACCCGCGCGCCCTATGTGGTGATGGGGGATATCTCCGGGCAGATCGGCGTCACCCGTATCGCCCGGAGCCAGATACACGACATGTGCGACCGGTTCGGCGCCGACATTGTAACCGACGCCATGGACGCCATGATCGAGTCATCGGCCAAGGAATTCGAAGCCGCCCTGAAGAAGGTCCCCAACGGTATGGGCGAGGCGGAGGGATTTCTCGATCACGATGGCGTCGATATCACCCGGAAAATACGTCTTCATGTGCGCGTTACGGTCAAGGACGGTCATGTTCACTTCGATTACAGCGACTGCGATCCGCAGACGCAGGGGCCGGTCAATCTACGGCTCGCGACGGTCGAATCCTGTGTGTTCTTCTGCCTGCTGGGCATGATCGATCCCAATTTGCGCTATAGCGACGGCATGCGCGACCTGATCAGCTTCAAATTTTCCGACCGGTCGGTCTTGAGCGCCGAGCCGCCCCGGCCCTGCTCCAGCTACATGAAATGCTGCCAGAAAGTGATGGACATCACCCTGATGGCGCTCGATGCGATCCTGCCAGGCCGCGCCATCGCCAATTCCGGCGGCAGCGGCGGTTCCATCATCGTTGCCTGGAAAGGCAACACACGGCGCAAGCACGGCAATCAATACGAAATCTTCGGCTCAGCCTATGGCGCCGGCGACAGAGCGGATGGCGCGTCGGGCACCACCGTCAATCTGATCAACCTGTATGCCGCGCCGGTGGAGATTATCGAGTCGGAATTCCCCTGCCGCATCCACAGCTTTGAGATGGGTGAAGATTCCGGAGGCCCGGGGGAGTTCCGCGGCGGGCTGAGTTTCCGGCGAACCTATGAATTGCTGGAGCCGGCCGAAATCGTCTACCGGGCCGACCGCGCCATCGAAGCGCCACAAGGTCTGCGCGGCGGCATGCCGGGCGGGCGCAGCCGGTTTATTGTCAATCCGGGCACGCCCGAAGCGGAGGATATGCCGTCTTCCGCCCGGCTTCATCTGGAGACCGGAAATACCTTCAGCGTGCAACCGCCCGGTGGCGGCGGCTATGGCGATCCCGCCAGGCGCGACCCGGAAGCGCTGGCCAACGATATCGCCGAAGGGTTTGTCTCGGAAGCGGCAGCGGAACGCGACTACGGCAAGAGCGCCGCGCGGACGTGAAAACAGGAGTCTGAATTTGTCCATCGATCCCATTACCGTCGAATTGCTGCGCAACCGCATCGGCAGCCTGATGGAGGAAATGGATTACCATTTCTACCGGTCCGGCTATTCGACCATCGTCCGCGAATCGCGCGATTTCAGCTGCGTGATTGTCGATCCACAGGGAAGGCTGCTGGTGGCGCCCTGGATGTTTTTTCATGCGCCGGTTTATTACCATCTGGTGCAGCGGATCCTTGCCCATTATGGCGAGGACAATCTGGCGGACGGCGACGTGTTTGTCACCAACCACCCCTATGAAGGCAATCTGCCGCATGCATCGGACATGGGGTTCGTCGCGCCGATCTTCCACGACGGCATCCTGGTCGCCTTTGCCGGCACCATCGCCCACAAGGCGGATGTGGGCGGCACGGTACCGGGCAGCACCTATGGGTCCGCGACCGAGCTCTATCACGAAGGGATGATGATCCCGCCGATCCGCATTCACCGCGCCGGCGTTCCCATCGACGACGTGATGCGCCTGATCGCCGCCAACACCCGCGCGCCCTACGTGGTGCTGGGCGATATTTCAGGGCAGATCGGGGTTACCCGCATCGGCCGTCAGCATATGCATGAAATGTGTGAGCGTTTCGGCGCCCGGGTGGTTGTCGAGTCGATGGAAGCGATGATCGCGGCCTCCGGCGAGGAATTCAAAGCCGCGCTCAAGGATGTCCCCAACGGCACCAGCGAAGCGGAAGGCTTCCTCGATCACGACGGTGTCGATGTGGATACCAAGGTCAGGCTCCACGTCCGCGTTACCGTCGAAGATGGCAAATTCCATGTTGATTTCACCGGCTGCGATCCACAAACAAAGGGGCCTGTGAATTTACGGATAGGGATGGTCGAGGCGTGCGTTTTTGCCTGCCTGATCGGCATGGTCAACCCGAACCTCCGCTACAGCGATAGTATCCGCAATCTCGTCACCTTCAAATTCGCCGAACGCTCGGTAGTCAGCGCCGAACCGCCAAGGCCGTGCTCAAGCTATATGAAATGTTCCCTGAAACTCTGCGATGTCATCCTGGAAGCGATGGATCCATTGCTGCCAGGCCGCGCCATTGCCCATTCGGGCGGCAGCGGCGGGTCGATCATCGTCGCCTGGCGCGGCAACACCAGACCAAAACGCGGCAATCAATATGAAATATTCGGCTCCGGCTATGGCGCCGGTGAGGGGGCAGATGGCGCGTCCGGCGTCTCTGTCCTGCTCTCCAATCTGTATGCCGCACCGGTGGAAATCATTGAAGCCGAATTCCCTTGCCGCATCCGCGAGTTCAGTCTGACACAGGATTCCGGCGGCGCCGGCGAATTTCGCGGCGGGCTCAGTTTTACCCGCGAGTACGAAATGCTCGAGCCGGCGGAAATCGTCTACCGCGCCGACCGGTCCATCGAACCGCCGCAGGGGTTGCGCGGTGGCAAGCCGGCCGGGCCGAGCCGCTTCGTGGTCAATCCCGGCACGCCGGATGAGCAAGTCATGCCGTCATCGGCGCGCATGGAGCTGGACGCCGGCACCATCTTCCGCGTCAACGGCCCGGGCGGCGGCGGCTATGGCGACCCGGCCAAACGCGACCCCAGCGCCGTCGCCAACGACATCGAGGAAGGCTACATTTCCAAAGAATCGGCCAGCCGCGATTACGGGTAAGCTGGATCAGGGAACATAGAGCGACAGGAGGCATTGAAATGACCATAAGGATAGAAATGCTGTCACCGGCGCTCGGCGCCGAAGTTACCGGCATCGATCTGCGCGAACCGGTGGACGATGCGGCCAGGAAAACTGTCCTGGAGGCCTGGTACGAACATCATTTGCTGGTCTTTCCGGGACAGGTCCTGAACGATGCGGATCACCTTCGCGCTTGCGAAATATTCGGGGCGATTCAGCCGGAACGGTTGAATCCGCATCTGGCCGACGATGCAAATCCCGCGGTTCATTTCGTGTCCAATATCCGTGAAGACGGCATTCTGCCCCATGGCGACATCGTGTTTCACATGGACCAGATGCAATACGACAAGCCGTCCCAGGCCATGTCGCTTTGTGGGATAGATATCCCGTCTAAGGGCGGCGAAACCAAATTCTCCAACAGCCATCTGGCCTATGACGCCCTGCCCGACGACGTGAAAAAACGGCTGGAAGGCCTGCGGGCGGAAAACGCCTATCTTTATTATTCGCCCAACATGATGCGCAAGGTAGCGGCGCGTGAAGAAGAGGCGCCCCGCGCCATTCATCCCGTCATCCGGACCCACCCGGTCACCGGGCGCAAGGCCATTTATGTCAACCGGTTGCTGAGCGACCGGATCATCGGCATGGACGTGGCGGAAAGCGACGCCCTTCTTGGAATACTGTTCCGGCAGATCGAAGAGGACCGCTTCATCTACGAACACACATGGCGGGTTGGCGATGTGCTCGTCTGGGACAATCGCAGCCTCCTCCATGCCCGCAATACCTACGATTCCAAAAACGAACGCCGGCAACTGCGGCGCATCGCCATCGTCGGCGACGTACCCTATTGATGGGTGAGCGGGGACGCCCCTTTATATCCAATAGATCCGGGCAGCGCCGTTGAGCGCTCCCGCCCCCTCGCCTCCCGACCGCAAGAGCTTGCGTGCGGCCTATTTCATCGGGCTGTTCGGCATGGGGTATATCGACGTGTTCGTGTTCCTGATGCCGCTCTACGGCCTGAAGCTGGGTCTCAGCGCCACCGATATTGGCTGGCTGGTCGGCGGGCGAACCATTCTGACGCTTTTCTTCTCCATCCATATCGGAGTCTTGATGGACCGCTTCGGGACTCTCACGGTCATGCGCCTGTTTGTTCTGATCGCCATGTTTGCCGCCCCGCTCTATCCGTTGCTCGATACCTTCTGGGCCCTGCTGGTGCTGCAGACCATCGTCGGCGGGGCCGTTTCCTTCGGCTGGGCCGGGGGTCAGACGCTTATTGCGCAGATAGCGCATGGCGACGCCGGCTATATTGGCCGGTTCTCGTTTGCATCGCGGATCGGCACCACCGGCGCGCCGCTGATCGCGGGGGCCATATGGGATCTGGGTGGGGTCTGGCCATCTTATCTTCTGGCGGTTCTGTGGGGCGCCGTTTTGCTGATGACCCTGCGCTACGCCACCGAACCGCCGGCGGAAGAAGCGGCGGAATCCGGTGACCCAATTACGCCTTTTTCGCTGCGCGATATCGTACCGCGTCTGAGCGATTACACCCGCTCCTTCGCCATGATGGGGATTCCGGTCATCGCCATTTCGGTGGCGGTGATGTTTCTGCGCAATACAACGTCGGGCATCAATAATTCAGTCTATGTCGTCTATCTGGATGGGGTCGGGCTGACCGGCTGGGATATCGGCGTTCTGTTCGCGGCCATTGAATTCGCCAGCGGTATTGGATCCCTGCTGGGCGGTCCGGCGATGCGGCTGGGGCATCCGCTATGGACCATGACCATCGCAACCGCGCTCGCCATTGCGTTGATCGGCATCACCCCCTGGCTCGGCGGAATTTTTCTGCTTCTACTGATCGCGCAAATCCTGCGCGGACTCGTGCAGGGCGTTAGCCAACCGGTGATGTTTTCCGCCCAGTCGAAATCGGTCGGCCGCCACGAACAGGGCGCCGTCGTCGGATTGCGCCAAACCCTCAACCGTCTGGCGGCCATTATCGTGCCGCCCGTCATGGGCGCCGTCGCCGATCACTGGGATATGGAGGAAAGCTTTCCGATCATGGGGTTCGGCCTGCTTTTCTTATGCGGCCTGGTCGCCCTATGGGTCGCGGTCACCCCTTTGAGACCCATCGAATGACACCCACTATCCCTACCGGTCCCGACCCCAAACAATTGCGCGCCGTCTATACATTCGGCATTTTCAGCATGGCGTTGATTGACGTTTTCGTGTTTCTGATCCCGATTTATGCCGGCATCACGCTTGGCATGTCGGATACCGAAATTGGGACGCTCGTCGGGGCCCGATCCTTCTTTTCGCTTTTTCTGTCGATCCACGGCGGCGCGCTCATGGACCGGTTTGGCGTCCGCCGGGTCACGTTGATTTTTGTCGGCATTGTCGTTGTATGCGCGCCCTTGTTCCCGCTCATGACAAGCTTTTATGGATTGCTGATACTTCAGATGTTCAGCGGTTTCGCGATTTCCATCGGTTGGTCGGGGGCTCAGACACTGATTGCGCGCGTCGCCGAGGGCGATGCCGAATATATCGGTCGTTTCAGCAGTTTCGCGCGTATCGGCACGACGATCGCACCCGTCATCGCGGGTTTCCTGTTCGATCTCGGCGGCGCCTGGCTGGCCTACGGTTTCGGCGCCCTGTGGGCGGCGTTTGCTTTCGGTTCTCTTTGGATCGCCCCCGAACCGGATATAGCAACGGCGCATGCTTCGATCCACCCCGACGAGCGAGGCGCAAAGCAGGAAATAGAACCTTTCCGACTCGCCGACGCCCTGCCGCGACTGTCCGATTACACCGCCTCCATCGCCATGTTCGCGATCCCGGCGGTCGCTTTTACGGCGGTCGCCATGCTGGTGCGCAATTCCAGCTACGGCATCCAAACATCGGTCTATGTCACCTACGTGCAGGAGATCGGCTTTACCGCGACGATGATCGGCCTGCTGTTCGCCGCGATCGAATTGACGGCGGGCGTCGGATCGTGGTTTTCCGGCCGCGTCATGCGACGCTTTGAGGCCACGCGGGTGCTTGTCCTGACGACCGTCGTAACGATCTGCCTGGTCTGCGCAACGCCGCTGTTGGGCGGCCTGACATCGGCGTTCTGGGCGATATTCGCCATTCTGGTCATCGCCCAAATGTTACGAGGCGCGACCCAGGGCATATCGCAACCGATCCTCTTCGCGGTGCAGGCAAAATCGGTGGGCCGGCATCAGCAGGGGGCCGTGGTGGGTTTGCGGCAGACCATGAACCGGCTGGGTGGCATCACCATTCCGCCGCTGATCGGGTTCCTGTCCGATACCTATGGCCGCGAACAGAGCTTTTATGTGATGGGAGCGATCCTGCTGGCTGTTTGCGCGGGGCTTGCCCTCTATGCCCGGCAGGTGCCCCGGATTTCCGGCTAATACCAAAGCGCCGATCAGCCGGCCTTAAGCGTCGCCTTCCGTTCGGAATATTCCCGGAGACTATTTTCGATAGCCATGAACAGTTGCTTCGGGTCTACCGGCTTTGTCACGTAGTCGTCCATTCCGGCCGCCAGGAATTTTTCTTTGGCGCCGACCATGGCGTCCGCGGTCAGGGCGATAATAGGAACTGTCGACATGGCGCCAGGAAGCCGCCGGATTGCCTGGGTGGCTTCGATGCCATCCATACGAGGCATATGAGCATCCATCAGAACCAGGTCGTAGGCATTATTTCGTAGCGCCTCCACGGCTTCGACGCCGTCTGAAACACAATCCACCCGGTATCCGATCGCCCCGAGAATGGCCGAGACGATCTCCTGATTGATGGCGTTGTCTTCAGCCAGGAGGATGGACGGCATCTGTTCATGCTCTCCCGCTGCCGCGCTTTTGAGAAGTGGCGCCATAGAATCAACGGCCATATCACTTGCCTTTCCCTGTCCGCAGACAATAGTGAACCAAAAATTTGATCCGGCCCCGGGAGAACTGTGTACGCCGATCGCCCCCCCCATCATCGCGGCAAGCTGTTTGGAGATGGCAAGCCCGAGGCCGGTGCCGCCGAAGACGCGGGTAGTCGATGAATCCGCCTGACTGAATTTTTCGAATATGGCGTTCTGCGCTTCATTTGGAATGCCAATCCCCGAATCAATAACCTCGAAGCGGATTTCATATGGACCATCCGACGTCGCCGTATGCGTCACACGGACCCGGATACCGCCGGTTTGCGTGAACTTGATCGCGTTGCCGATCAAATTAAACAGAATTTGCCTAACCCGGACCGCGTCGCCAATCAGATAGGAGGGCAGATCGGAGGCTGCTTCGAGATCGAAGGACAATCCTTTTTCGCCGGCACGGGGCTCCATAAGAGAGACAACGTCCGCCAAAACTTTTCCAAGGTCGAAGTCTATCTCTTCCAGATCGAGCGCATTGGCCTCGATCTTGGAAAAATCCAGAATATTATTAAGCAAGGCCATGAGTGTTTCCCCTGACAGCACGATCTTGTCCGCATAGTTCTGCTGCTGGGGCGAAAGGTCGGTCCTTTGCAACAGGCCCGCCATGCCGAGGACACCGTTCATCGGTGTTCTAATTTCATGGCTCATTGTGGCCAGGAAATCGGATTTCGCCTGACTGCCAGCTTCCGCCAACTGATGGGAGATCTTGAGCTGGGTTTCCATTCTATCGCGGGCCTCGATAAATTCGCGCAGCGTATCGACAGACTGGTCCAGATCCTCGAGTTCGCTCGACGAGCGCAGCGGCAGCAAAGACACCGCCTGCAGATCGCCGCTTACATAACTCCTTATCCGTTGCACAATCGACGTAATGGGACGAATGGCCTGAATATGAAGAAAAAGATAAAATAACAGGCCGAGCACCAGGGCAACGGCGCCCACCGAACCGGCAACCACCAGTGCATGGTCGCGCACCCGGTTGGTCATGGGCTCGGTATCCCATGAGATTGAAATTTGACCGAAGTCCCGGCCTTCAATCATCATTTTTTTAGATATACCCCGACTCATTGAGAAAGCGAAATTAACGCTTGCTGGGCCCATTGAAAAGGATTCTTGTT
>JAQBTY010000194.1 GCA_027624735.1 Pseudomonadota bacterium
AGAATCTCAACAGGTTAATCCATGCTCACCAACCATTAAACGCCGCACCGTGAATAATTCGGGTTAGCTCCATCACCTTTTCGATCGCCGCCCCTGCGTCTTTATCCATTTTATCGCTCGCTTATGGTTGTTAAGACGGGATTACATATACTGTTTGTTCGGAAATGCCAATTCAGGGATCCGCCTTCCGAAGGCGCTGTTTCTGAAACTTCCGCCATTGTGCGACATTGCGATTATGCTGTTTGAGGGTACGGGCGAACAGATGGCCACCAGTACCGTCCGCGACAAAATAGAGATCCTTCGCGTCGGATGGTCTGACGGCCGCCTCGAGCGATGCTCGGCCTGGATTTGCGATGGGGCCAGGCGGCAGACCTCCATTCAGATAAGTGTTGTATGGCGACGGATAGGCTAAATCGTCGCGCGTTAAGGGACGGTCCAACGCTCCCGCCCCACCAGCTATTGCGTAGACCACGGTGGGGTCTGTTTGCAATCGCATGCGACGCCGCAGCCTGTTGTGGAAGACGGCGGAAATTCGGGCGCGTTCTTCCGGTTTCGCCGTCTCTTTTTCTATCAGAGACGCCAGCACCAGCGCTTCCTGTGGGGTACTGATGGCAAGACCGTCGCGACGTGTCGTCCAGATTTGGGACAAAGCTTTATCCATGGCCGCTTGCATGCGGCGGATTAACGCATCTCGGTTATCGCCATAGGAGAAAAAATAGGTCTCCGGCAGTAAACTCCCGTCCAGGGGTGGTGCGCCCGTAATCGCGCCTTCGAGCCCCCCTGTCGAGGTAAGCAGCCTCATCACCTGTTGGGCGGTCAAACCTTCCGCGATGGTCAGACGCCGTTTTACTGTATTTCCCGATTCCAGCAATACGGCGACTTCACGCATGCTGATGCGGGCGGGAAATAGATATTCACCGGCCCTTAGCATGCTCTCCCGCCCCTCGAAGCGTACCCCTATACGAAATATAAAAGCATTATCGACAACCTTGGCAGTCGCCAACTGGTCGGCTATCAAGGCAACCCCGATACCCTTTTCAATGATCAGCGTCAGCGACTGGGTAAGAGGGCCTGGCCGGCTATATCGATCATAGCCAGCCCAGCCGACAATAAGCGCCACCGTGACAACGAATGCCACACAGCACTGAACAACACGGACCGCCGGCCGGCCCATCGGCATCAAGAATAGGCGGTAAAAACGAGTGTCGCGTTCGTCCCGCCGAATCCGAAAGAATTGGACATCACGGCCTTAATCCGGCGTTCTTTCGCATGATGCGGCACCAGATCTATATCACAGCCCTCGGATGGATTATCGAGATTAAGCGTTGGCGGCGCGACGCCGTCGCGAATGGCGAGAATAGAATAAATGGCCTCGACACTGCCCGCGGCGCCGAGAAGATGGCCAATCGCTGATTTTGTCGATGACATCGATAATTTGTAGGCATGGTGGCCAAACAGTTTCTTGACGGCGCCCAATTCAATTACGTCGCCCAGCGGAGTGGATGTTCCGTGCGCGTTAATATAATCAATGTCTTCCGGATTGAGGCCGGCACGATTGAGCGCGGCCTTCATCGAGCGCACGGCGCCGTTGCCATCTTCGACAGGCGCCGTTACATGGTGCGCATCGCCAGACATACCGTAGCCGACTATTTCTCCATAAATATTTGCGCCGCGTTTTTTGGCGTGCTCCAACTCCTCCAGAACCAGAACACCGGCGCCTTCGGCCATGACAAAGCCGTCACGATCACGGTCCCAGGGCCGGGACGATTCCTTCGGGCGATCATTAAATTTGCTGGCAAGAGCTCTCGCAGCGGCAAACCCCGCAATCCCGAGACGGCAGATCGCCGCTTCCGCTCCCCCGGCGACCATGACATCGGCATCGTCGTACTGAATAATCCTGGCTGCGTCCCCGATCGAATGCGCTCCGGTTGAACAAGCGGTCACCGCCGCATGGTTCGGTCCTTTAAATCCATGCTTGATCGACACCTGGCCGGAAGCGAGATTTATCAGGATCGACGGCAGGAAAAACGGGGAAACCCGTCTTGGGCCCCGTTCGCGCAAGGTTGCCGATGCCTCATCTATACCGGAAAGTCCGCCGATCCCCGAACCGATCATAACACCGGTCCGTTCACGGTCCTCATCGGCCGTGGGTTGCCAACCTGAATCTTCTATCGCCTGCTGCGCGGCTACAAGTGCGTAGAGGATGAACATGCCCATCTTACGCTGGTCTTTAGCTTCGACCCATTCGTTGGCGTCGAATTTTCCGTCCTGATAGCTGCCAAGCGGCACCTCAGCGCCAATCTTTACGGACAAATCCGAGACATCGAAGGAGGTTATGGCGTCGATGCCGCAATCGCCCGCGAGCAACCGATCCCAACTGGACTTCACCCCGCATCCAAGCGGGGTGACCAGTCCGAGGCCCGTTACAACGACGCGTCTCATAGAATCATGAATGGGTTGGCCAAGCTATAGCGATGGCGAAAATTCCGACGGTTCCTGATTCGACACGAATTCAACCGTTTGCATTGCCTTCGATGAAACCGATGGCATCCTTAACGGTCAGGATTTTTTCCGCCGCGTCGTCAGGAATCTCGCAGCCGAATTCTTCCTCGAATGCCATGACAAGCTCAACCGTGTCCAGGCTGTCCGCCCCCAGATCGTCAATGAAGCTGGCGCTATCGGTTACCTTCGCCTCTTCTACGCCGAGATGCTCAACAACAATTTTTTTAACTCGCTCCGCAACATCGCTCATGCCAGCTATTCCCCCGATTCATTCAATAAACGTTACTTCAAGAGTTCTATACAGAATCATTCCCAATCGGCAAATGCCAAGCGAAAATCTGAGGGAAATAATATCGTCCCGATTCGAGCCTGGCTATCAGCCTGACAATCCAAACGTCTATATCATGGCCATCCCGCCATTAACATGCAAAGTTTGACCGGTAACATAGGCCGCTTCATCACTGGCCAGAAAAACCACGGCGGAGGCCACATCTTCGGGATTTCCGAACCGCGATACCGGAATTTTCTCCAGGGTTTGCGCTTTTTGTTCATCGGTCAGCAAATCGGTCATTGCCGTCGTAATAAACCCGGGCGCGACGCAATTGACTGTAATGTTGCGGGACGCGACCTCCGCCGCCAGTGCCTTGGTGAAACCGGTCATGCCTGCCTTTGACGCAACGTAGTTCACTTGTCCTGGATTGCCGGTCTGACCGACGACCGAAGTAATATTGATAATACGTCCCCAGCGCGCCTTCATCATCGTGCGCAATACAGCCCGCGCAAGCTTGAAGCCCGCGGTTAAATTCACGTCGAGAACGGTATCCCAGTCTTCGTCCTTCATTCGCAGCATCAGACCATCTCGGGTAAGGCCGGCATTGTTAACGAGTATGTTTATGCCATCCAGTTTTTGCCCGGCCTCTTCAATCAACGCATTGACCGAAGCGGTATCCGCTAAATCCGCTACAATGACATGGGCACGCTCACCAAGGTCGCCGGCAAGACTGGCCAGGGAATCCGCGTTTCGCCCCGTCAGGGCGACCGTTGCGCCCTGAGCATGAAGCGCGCGTGCAATACCGCCGCCAATCCCGCCGCTCGCGCCAGTGATGAGGGCGCTTTTACCTGTCAGATCAAACATGCTTTACTCGTGCCTTTTCTCTAAAGGGTCTTCAGGAACGCCTCTACGCCCGCCGGATCGGAAACCGATAGCGCATTCATATCCCGGTCAATTCGCCGGGTAAGGCCGGAAAGGACCTTCCCCGCCCCAATTTCGACGAGCGTATCGACATCAAGATCTTTCATGGCAAGCACGCATTCCCGCCATCTTACCATGCCCGTTACCTGCTCAACCAGAAGCCGGCAGATAGCACCAGGTTCTTCCGTGGGTTGGGCGGTAATATTGGCAATTACGGGAACGACGGGCGGCGCAACAATAATGTCGTCAAGCGCCATCCGCATAACATCCGCGGCCGGCGCCATCAGACTGCAATGGAACGGCGCGCTGACTTGCAGCGGGATCGCCCGCTTTATGCCGTGCTCGGGCGCGAGAGCAACTGCCCGGTCAATCGCGGATGCATGTCCCGACAGCACCACCTGATCCGGTGCGTTGTCGTTCGCCGCGGAACAGACTTCTCCTTCCGCGGCCGCCGCCGCAAGCGCCAGAGCCCCCTTTAAATCGGTACCGAGGAGCGCCGCCATACCGCCCATGCCGACCGGTACAGCGTCCTGCATGGCGCGACCACGCGTTTTCAGCAACCTGGCCGCATCGCCCAGATCGAAGGCCCGCGCCGCCGTCAGCGCGGAATATTCTCCGAGGGAATGACCTGCTACGCAAGTTACCGAGGCCCCGATATCAAGCCCGCCTTCCCCTTCAAGTACACGCAAAACCGCGAGACTTACCGCCAAGAGGGCAGGTTGGGCGTTTTCGGTCAGTGTCAATTCAGCTTCAGGTCCCTCCGCCATCAGCCGGGACAGGCGTTGCTCAAGCGCATCATCGATCTCTTGAAACGTGTGTCGGGCGGCAGGAAAAGCTTCGGAAAGCGCCATTCCCATCCCGACAGCCTGCGATCCCTGACCGGGAAATACAAACGCTAGAGCCATGTATCGTTTTATCCTTTTGTACAAGGTTATTGGCGCCTAAGTGATAGCGTTCGGCGTCACGGTGTCAAGTATCGAACCATGTGTTTCCAATGCTTGCACAGGCACAGGTTTCGTGTATATTTGCGCGCCCTGAGGGTCGCAGGCGTAATCTGGGCCCGATGAACCTGTAAAACGTTTCCAAACGACATGTTGGAATAGAAATTAGGTACGCCGCTAAACGTACCGTTTGTTTTTTTTGAGATGATGAGGAGTTTCGAACGTGCCTTATTATGAAAGCGTATTCATTACCCGCCCGGATGTTACCGCGGCCCAGGTGGAGGCGCTGACCGAAAGCCTTACGACGATCACATCGGAGAATGGTGGATCGGTCACTAAGAATGAATATTGGGGTCTCAAGACCTTGACCTATCGGATCAAGAAGAACCGTAAGGGCCACTATTCGCTGCTCAATCTCGACGCGCCGCCAGCCGCCTTGAAGGAACTGGAACGCAATATGCTTATTAATGAAGACATATTGCGGTTCATGACCGTTCGGGTGGATGAGCTGGAAGCAGAGCCGTCAATCATGATGCGCAACAAAGGCGCCCGCGATGACTGGCCGCGCCGCGATGATCGGGATGACCGGCCACGCCGCGATGATCGGGATGACCGGCCACGTCGTGACGACAGAGACAAAGAAGGCGTCCGACCCGTAGCAGCACCCGTAGCAGCACCCGTAGCGGCAGTGGACGGCAATTCCGGCTCATCGGTCGATATTGCCGACGATGTACCAAAAACCATGGATAACGAAGGAGCCGATTCATGAAAGGACGCCGTCCATTTTTTCGTCGGCCCAAAAGTTGCCCCTTCTCCGGCCCCGACGCACCCAAAATTGATTACAAGGACACCAAGCTGCTGCAGCGCTATATCTCCGAGCGCGGCAAGATTGTACCGCGGCGGGTTACCGCGGTTTCCTCGAAAAAGCAGCGCGAATTGGCGCGCGCGATCAAAAGGGCGCGGAATCTGGCACTCCTTCCCTTCGCCCTCGATTAAAGGCGGCGGAATCTTCGTTGGGCGTATCCAGGGGGCTCCTCTTCGCTCTCATCGCGGGCGTTGCCAGTGCCATTCTCAGCATCGGCTCGTTCGGTTCCGCTCCGATTCTTGCGATCGGGCTCTACTTAGGGTCGGCGCTTGCCGGAATTTCCGCTGGCACCGCCGCCCTTCTCATCCTGCTGAATTTCAACAGTATCAGCACCGTCTTTTTTATCGTTGGCACCGGCCTGCCCGCATTGCTGATTGTCCGTCAGGCGCTTATTTCCCAACCCGGCCTAACCCCCAATACCCTTAGCTGGTATCCGCCCGGCCAAATTCTGGCTTGGCTCACCGGCTACGGCATTCTTATTTTGGGATGTGTGGCGATTTATTTCGCGTTTTCAGACGATGCCCTCGAAACGGTTTCCGGTAATTTTTTGCGCGGGATTTTCGCCCAAATTCTCGACCAGTCAAATGCGAATTTCCGGTCCGACGCGGACAGGACTCTCGTAAAAAAGCTACTCGAAGCCGCTGTAAACCGGATGGCGCCGCTGCTTGCGGGATTTCTTCTCTCTATCTATCTCCTGATGTTAATTGGCAACGCGACAATCACGCAGAGTATCCTAAACCGGGCAGGTATATCGCTCAGGCCGTCGCCATCCTACGTCACGATGGAACTACCCCGGTGGATCTGCGGTGCTCTCGCGGCGGCATTGGTCGCCGCTGTTCTGCCCGGCACGATCGGTATTCTTGGTCAAAATGCGGTTTTGATCCTTTCAATTCCCTTTCTTCTTTTGGGACTTACGGTTATACACACGCTTTCGCGGCGTACGCCAAATCCAAAAATGGTGCTGGCGGCCATTTATTTTGCGCTGTTTCTGTTTGTTGTCTTGGTCAACGTATCGCTGCCGGTTTGGGTGCTGTTGGTCCTTTTAGGCATCGCGGAACAGTGGATTTCATTGCGCAAGCGCTTTTCAGCGCCCGGCGCAAACCAGGAGGATGAGTAATGGATGTTATCCTTCTCGAGCGTATCGAGAAACTCGGTAAGATAGGCGACGTGGTTTCGGTCAAACCAGGATTCGCCCGTAATTACCTGCTGCCGCAGAAAAAGGCCATGCGGTCGACGGAAGCAAACCGGAAAGCTTTCGACGGACTGCGCATTCAGCTCGAAACGAGCAATTTGGAAAATCGTGGCGAAGCGGAAAGCATCGCCACCAAGCTCAATGGGCTTGCCTTCGTCGTCGTCCGTCAGGCCAGTGACAACGACCAGCTCTACGGCTCCGTTACGGTCCGAAATGTCGCCCAGGCAATAACCGAAGCCGGCTTTACAGTGGACAGCAAGCAGGTACAGCTTGCTCGCCCCATCAAAAAGGTTGGCATGCACGATGTTATTGTGAAATTGCACCCGGAAGTTTCGGTCACCGTGCGGGCGAATGTCGCGCGCACTGCCGAAGAAGCCGAAATGCAGGCACAGGGCAGACGCATCTCGCGGGTCGGTGACGAAGACGACGATGTCGTTGCAACGCCGTTCCCTTCATCATATGACCCCGACGCGGAAAACGATTATGGGCGGTCGAGTGACGACCTCGCGGCAGAAGTAGTCGTTGATAACGCTTCAGACGCTGAAAAGCCCGCGGAGTAGCGACCGCGTCGTTCGGTTGCCGCCAGCCTTGTCACGCTGTGTGGGAACCGCTGGCTTGTGCCGGCCGCATGAAGCTGGCGCTGTCCGCGCGCGCGCGTATACTCGCGCGGCACAGTCCCGCGCCTAACAATCCGGCTATTATCCATGTCCTTCGACAAAATTGCCTTCGTGGGCGCCGACAGCGTACTGGCGAAGCGCGCCTGCCAGCGTCTCCGCAAACAATTCGGCACAATCGCCATTGAAAAAGCTGATGTTATTGTGGTCCTGGGCGGCGACGGCACGATGCTGGAAACGCTGCACAAATTATTCCAGCATCAAATACCCATTTACGGCATGAACCGTGGGACCGTCGGATTCCTGATGAACGAATTTCGCGAAGACGGGCTAAAAAAACGCCTGGATTCAGCGCAAAAGGTTGAGCTTCATCCGCTCCGGATGGATGTTACCACGGTCGACGGGGTGCGTTCGAGTGCCCACTGCATCAACGAAGTCGCGCTTCTGCGCCAGACCCGGCAAGCGGCCAAGCTGCGCATCAGTATTGACGGCAAGGTACGGATGCCGGAGCTGATTTGCGACGGCACGGTCGCCGCGACCCCGGCCGGCAGCACGGCCTATAATCTGTCAGCCCACGGCCCCATTATACCCCTCGGTGCGGAATTGCTCGCCTTGACGCCCATAAGCGCGTTCAGGCCACGCCGGTGGCGCGGCGCTCTTGTGCCATCGAACGCGTCCATTTTGATTGAAATCCTGGAAGCAAAGAAGCGTCCGGTAAGCGCCGTGGCCGACTATACCGAGATACGAGACGTGCGCCGCGTGCGGATTTGCCAGGACAACGACATCAAATTGACGTTGTTATTCGATCCTGAGCACAATCTGGAAGAACGCATCCTGAACGAACAATTCGTTCCCTAGTGGATAGAATTTAGGGCGAGAGGTGCTTAGTTGGTGACGACGATCGGGTAGTCCGGCGTCGGGTTGAGAGGACAGGAATAAACATATTCCTCTCCTGCCATGAGCGTGACTTCATAGTCCCGGGTGTGGCTTATCCCGTTAACTCAGGCTCGTCTATATGTGGTAACTGCGGTTGAACGTCCTTTCGGGGGTT
>JAQBTY010000195.1 GCA_027624735.1 Pseudomonadota bacterium
CAGAACCCGCCGTTTTCGACATATCTGTCGAGCTGTTTCGGGTTGGGCGGGCCGGTCAGCTCAAACTGCCCTTGGTCCCCGCGCCATCCGGCGAGCAAGCCGATCCCCGGTGCCCGCTCATGGTTGGTGATATAGTCCGCGTAACCGCCGGGATACTTCGCGGCGCCGTCTTCATTGAGCAGCCCCGGCAATCCAACCCGTGCGCCCAAATCGAGCAATACGTCCTGAAACGGCCGCACGTCCCGGTCGGGCTCGATCACCGGCTGGCGGATCGAATCGGCGGGTCCGTCGGCGCTGCAGATCGGCCGGTCAAGCATGGAGATGCAGTCCCATCTTTCCAGATAGGTGGTGTCCGGCAACACGAGATCCGCATACGCCACCATTTCGGAGAAGAACGCGTCCGAATAGAGAATTTTGGGTATACGGTATTCACCGGTCGCCGGATCTTTTGCCGTCAGCATATCCATGGTGCCGGCGGTGTTCATGGACGAATTCCAGCTCATATTCGCCATGTACATGAACAGCAGATCGATCGGGTACGGGTCCTGCTTGCAGGCGTTGTTGATCACCATATGCATCATGCCGTGGGCGGCGATTGGCGCTTCCCACGAAAACGCCTTGTCGATGCGCAGTGGTGTTCCGTCCGCGTCGACCAGCAGATCCTCGGGGCCTGCCGGAAACCCGAGCGGCGGGCCCGCCATCGGCGTGTCGGGCGCGATCTGGTCGGCTTTGCCGGCGGGTTTCAGGGGCGGCGGCGCGGCCTTGGGGAAGGGCGGCTTGTAGCGGAAGCCACCCGGGCAATCGATGCTGCCGAGAAGTATTTGCAAAAGGTGGATGGCGCGGCAAGTGTGAAAGCCGTTCGAGTGCGCCGAAATGCCCCGCATGGCATGCATGGCGACCGGGCGCCCCTTGGTCGTCGGGTGATGCCGGCCTGCCCAATCTGTCCACGGCTGGTTTATTTCGATTTCCTGTTCAAAGGCGACTTCTGCCAGCTCTGCGGCGATCCGGCGGATCGTATCGGCGGGAATATTGGTTTCGCGCGCCGCGGCCTCCGGTGAATAGGCCTCATCCAGATAACGCCGGGCCATCAGCTCAAAAGCGGGGATAGCCTTTCGCCCGTCCGGCAGGACGCGCTCGCCCGACAGGCTTGGCGTGATGTCGGCGAGCAGGGCACTCGCAATCTCGTCTTTGGTGCCGTCCCAGCACAGCGGTTCACCGTCCTCGCCGCGGGCAAATAGCCCGTCATCTTCCTTGCCCGGATTCTGGATCACCAGCCATGGCAGGTTGGTGTACCGGACGATGTACTCAAGATCGATGCGGTCGGCCTTGAGCAGTTCGTGAACCAGGGCGAGTACGAATATACCGTCGGTTCCGGGCCTGATCCCGAGCCACTCGTCGGCAACGGCCGAATAGCCCGTCTTGATCGGGTTTACGGAGACGAATTTCGCGCCATTGGCCTTGAGAATCGACAGACCCGCCTTGATAGGATTGCTGTCATGATCCTCGGCGACGCCAAACATCAGAAAATACTTCGACAACGGCCAATCCGGTTCGCCGAACTCCCAGAAGGATCCGCCGATGGTGTAAATGCCGGCGGTCGCCATATTGACCGAACAGAACCCCCCATGGGCGGCGTAGTTGGGCGTGCCGAACTGGGTCGCCCACCAGCCGGTAAAGGCTTGGCTCTGATCGCGGCCGGTAAAGAAGGCGAGTTTTCTTGGATCGGTCGACCGAATATCCGACAGCCAGCCCGACGCCAGGGAGAGCGCTTCTTCCCACTCGATTTCCTGAAATTCCCCCTTGCCGCGCTCGCCAACCCGTTTGAGCGGTTTGGTCAATCGGGCCGGCGAATAATGGTTCATGATGCCGGCGGAGCCCTTGGCGCACAGCACGCCCTTGTTTATCGGATGGTTCTTGTTGCCTTCGATGTAGCGGATATTGCCGTCAAGCATGTGGACTTTGATGCCACAGCGACAAGCGCACATATAACAGGTGGTGTATTTTACGTCGTCCGATATGGTCGGCGAGGTATCGAGTTCCTCTACCGGATTGAAATATCCCACTGTCATTTACGCACGGCCCATTGTTCCAACTCGTTTACTTAAGAGAGATCGCCCGTGCCGTCAAATTTCTGCCGTACCGCCCCCTGTAGGCTCGATTGGTCTTTGCCGATTCAGTATGAAAATGCTGTGATCGGGTAGGATTATGGAAAAGGAATTCGGAAATGGCCCCCATTATAAAAACCTTTTTCGACGAAGGCACGAATAATGCAACTTATGTGGTGCGGGAACCCGACGGTTTATCCTGTGCTGTTATAGACAGCGTTCTCGATTTTGATCTTGCATCCGGCCGCACGTCGACCAGGGCAGCCGATTTGATTGTTTCCCATGTCCGGCGGGAAGGGCTGCAAGTCGAATGGATACTGGAAACCCATGTGCATGCCGATCATCTGACGGCGGCGCCCTATATTAAGGATCGCGTGGGCGGCCGGGTTGGGATAGGCGCCGGTGTCGTGACCGTACAGGAAACTTTTGCGGCAATTTACAATACCCGCAACGAATTCACGCCGGACGGCTCCCAATACGATCACCTGTTTGGCGACGGTGAGACCTTTGACATCGGTGGGGCGACAATGTCGGTCATGCACACGCCTGGCCATACGCCAGCCTGTGTATCCTACGTCCTTGGTGATGCGGTCTTTACCGGCGACACCTTCTTCATGCCCGATGCCGGGACGGCGCGGTGCGATTTCCCCGGTGGCAGCGCCCGTCAGCTTTATCGGTCGCTGCAGCGGATCCTGTCGCTGCCGGAAGGAACGCGTCTTTTTGTTAATCATGATTATGGGCTCGATGGCGGTCGCGCGTTTGCCTGGGAAACGACGGTGGGGGATCAAAAGAGAAACAACATTCACGTAGGCGGCGGGAAAAGCGAGGACGCGTTCATCGCGATGCGTGACGCGCGTGACGCTACGTTAACGATGCCCATGCTTATTTTGCCCGCGATCCAGGTTAATATGCGGGCGGGCCATCTGCCCGATCCGGAAGACAACGGTACGCGTTATCTGAAAATTCCACTCAATCTATTCGGCGGCTGAGGCCACCGGAACGGCTTCCGCCATCGATCCCCTTTCACGACGCAACAGCGGCGCGGTGAAGGATAGAAGCGGTGGGATGATCAACAGCGTGAGCACGGCTGACAACGCGAGGCCGCCAATGACCACCGATCCAAGGCCCCGGTAAAGCTCGGAACCCGCCCCTGGCGTGAGGACCAGCGGCAGCATGCCGACCACACTGGTCAGGGTAGACATGAAAATCGGCCGAATGCGGTTTCGGGTTGCCTCCATGATGGCGTCATAGACGTCGAGCCCTTCACTGCGAACATGATGCAAAGTCTGGTGAACGAGCAAAATCGCGTTGTTGACCACCGTGCCGATCAGAATAACGAACCCCAGCAGCGTCAGCATGTCGAGCGGCTGAAACGTAATCAGATTGAGCAGGGACAGGCCGGCAACGCCGCCGGCGGTGGCCAGCGGCACGGAAAACATGATGATGAAGGGGAAGACAAAGCTTTCGAACAGAATTGCCATGATCAGATAGACGATGACGATGGCGATAAGCAGGTTGAATACCATCGCCTCCCAGGTCTTGCTCAATTCATCGGCCGTGCCTGAAAGGCTGAGGCGCACCCCTTTCGGCAAACCCTGTTTCGTGATCGGAGCGATGACTTTTTCTTTAACTGTGTCGATAGCGGATTCCAGCGGAATGTCCGACGATGGACGAATTTGAAGCGTGACGGTTCGTTCGCGTTCGAGATGACGGATCTGTGTCGGGCCTTCGGTAACCTCGATCCTGGCGAGCGAGGAAGCCGGCAGGATCTGTCCGGTTCGGGTCACGACCGGCAGGTTTCCGATTCCCTGTGTCGATCGAACTTGCCGGTCCGGCCCCATCAGGGTGAGATCGATCCGCTTGCCGCCGCGGGTAATTTCGGCCACCCGTAACCCGTCATTGAAGGCATCGATGGTCAGTCCCAGATCGCGCGCCGACAGGCCGACGTCGGCAAGGCGCTGTAAATCCGGAATGACACGCACTTCCGGCGCGCCGAGTTCCAGTCCCGGCTGCGGCCGGACCTGATTTCCTTCGCTTTGCGGCATTTCCTGCCGCAATATACCCACCGTATCGCGGGCTACCTCAAGTAAATCCTCCAGTTCGGGCCCGGTGATATCAAGTTCGATAATATTCGATCCGCCTAACCCGCGGCCGAATAGCGACGTCTGACGGACGAAGCCAAACGTCCCCGGCTCGCTGAAGACCAGTTTTTGCAATATGGGAACCAGTTCCCGGGCCCGGGTCGTGTCGGTCGCGGATGCGCCGATGAAGGTCGAGGTCGAGCGCGCGATGAACCAGAACCGCTCAATCCGGACAGGTCCCTTCGGGTCCACTTTTTCGCCGGGCTTCGACCATATGTGCCGTGTCGTATCCTCGACCTTGGTTGCAATTTCGTTCAGCGCGGCAAGGTTGTAGCCCGGCGGCGTGCTGGCAATGGCGAGGATGAGATTGCGGTTGCCCTCCGGCAGATAGCTGAGCTTGGGCAGGAAGAACCACGTGCTGATTCCGGCAACACCGCAGACCGTCAGGATCACGATCCCGGCGAGGACCGGTTTCTTGATTACCGCCGACGTAAAGCCGAGGACGCCTTTGACAAATCCGCGCGCAAGAGGATCGACAAGCGGAATTCGGCGTTTGTCGGCAGTCTCGTGCGGGTTGTCGCCGAGTAGCCTGTAGGCAAGTGCCGGCACGACGGTGATCGACACAATCAGCGACAGCAGCACCGCGACGGAAAGCGCTATGGCGATGTCGCGGAAAAGCTGGCCGACGACCAGATCCATAACGAGGATCGGTGCGAATACGACGACCGTCGTGATCGCCGACGCCATGATGGCGCCCCAAACCTCGCTCGCGCCCCGAATTGCGCCTTCCAGACGTGATCGGCCCATTTCGCGGTGACGGTAGATATTTTCCAGCACCACAATGGCGGCGTCGACCACCATGCCGACGGCAAAGGCGATGCCGGCAAGGGAAATCACGTTGATGGATCGACCCAGTGCGGCCATGGCCACAAAGGAACCGATGACCGAAACGGGAATGGCGAGGGAAACGGTCGCGGTTGCCCCGAAGGATCGTAGAAACAGCAGCAGGATCAGGGCCGCCAGTGAACCGCCGGCCCAGATATTCTGGCTCACCAGATCGATCGCGGAATTGATATAGAGCGTGTCGTCGTGAACCTGGGTCAAACTAATTCCGGCGTCCGGCAGGACACCTTCGTTCAGTTCGGTGACCACTTTGCGAACCTGGCGCATGACGTCGATTACATTGGCGCCGGTATCCTGGATTGCATTGACCACGACCGCCGCTTCGCCACGGTCCCGAATGCGGGACTCCCCGCGTTTGTTGCCGAATTTTACTTCGGCGACATCGCCGACCGTGACGCGGAAGACGCGGCCCGTGTCGGAATCGCGCTGCGAACGCAAGACCACATCCTTTACGCGGGCGACCGAATTAATTTGGCTCTCGGTTCGTACCGTGTATTCGCGTTTACCTTCCACGACTTCGCCGGCCGAGAGGTTGACATTGGTGCCGCGCAACGCGTCGCTGAGTTCCGCGATGGTCAGCCGATAGTGAGCCAGCCTTCGCGGGTCGACGATAACCCTGATTTCCGACTCACTGCCGCCCCAGACATTGACCAGGGCGATCCCCTGTATCCGTTCCAGCCGGTCGCGGATTATGTCGTCGATGAAATCGCCATATTCGGTGATCGAGCGCGAATTGCCCGGCAGTGTCTTGACCGAAAACCAGGCAATCGGGTTGTCGTCGGAATCCCGGGTGCGAATTTCCGGCTCATTTGCTTCTTCCGGCATGCCCGTTACCTGGGACAGGCGGTTGTTGATCAGCAAAATCGACCGATTACGGTCGGCACTGATGTTGAACTCGAGCACAACCTGGCCGCGGCCGCGGTTGGAGCGGGATTCCATCCGTTCAAGCCCCTCAAGACCCTTGAGGGCTTCTTCCTGCCGTATGACGATTTCCTGTTCGATCTCGGCGGGCGAGGCCCCACGCCAGACCGTCTGTACGATTATCAGCGGTTTGCGCACATCTGGCGTAAGCTGAATGGGTATGGTGACAAGCGCGAGCCAACCCATCAGCAAGGCCATCAGAACTATCGATAGAACAGCGACCGGCCGCTTTACAGCAAGTTCGATGAGTTTCATGGCAACGCTTTCCTAACTGCCGCCTCGTTTGCCGTTGGCCCCGCTCTCGCTGCGTCCGCCACGCCGGCCCTTGCCGCGATTTCCTCCGCCATTCCCCCCGGCGTCAGCGGACTGCACCTGGATAGGTTGGTTCGGGCGCAGTCGCTCGTTGCCTTTGATCACGACCTTGTCGCCGGGTTGCAGGCCTTTCAGCACCTCGAAACGGGTACCGAAGGCGTCGCCCAAATCGACCGGACGCATGGCGACTGTTTTCTGCTCCTCGTCCGCGACAAAGACGACCTTCTTTCCACGCCGCTGCGTGACCGCATCCTTATGCACGGTCACCGCATTGCGCGCCACGCCCGCCGGGATGTGAAGGATGACGCTCTGGTTGGACGCAACTGTTTTGTTCGCCGGACCAAAGGTGGGTGTGAAGCGGACAAGCCGGGTTCGGGCCAGCGCGTTTTCCTCCGGCACAATCGCGCGCACGGTCGCCTTGAAGGAAGCGCCGAATTCCGGGCGCACGTCAATTTCAGTCTGGACGCTCAGGCCGCTCAGCCGGTTAGCCGGAATTTCCGCTTCAACCTCAAGCGATGCGTCGTTAAGGACAGTAATCACCTTGTTGCCGACACTGACATAATTGCCAAGCTCAACGTGACGTTGGGTCACGACTCCGTCAAAGGGCGCGCGTATTTTGGCATTGTGCAAATTGATGTCGGCCATGCGCAGTTCCGCCTGCGCCTGGTCCGACTTGGCGCGCGCTTCGGCGAGCGAACTTTTGAATCGCTCCACGTCGCGAAGTTTGTCCTGATACCGGGCAACTGAAAAAGCCGCCGATTTGCGCAAGCGCTCCAGCCTTTCGAGTTCCTGGGCCGCCAAGGCAAGCTGGGCCCCGGCGGTCTGAATGCTGGCGTCGAATTCCTTTTTCTCGGCTGCCTTCAGCGCCCGTTCCGCGTCCAGCATGCTGGACACAAGGGTTACCAAAACGTCGTCCTTACGGACACGGTCACCGACATCCGCCAGGATGCCGCCCACGGCGCCGCGTGTTCGTGCGGCGACCACGCTGGATTGACGGGCAATTACCCGCCCGTACACCTGCACGGTTTCCACCGAAATTCCCTGAATAACGGTGTCGAGGACGACCGTCGCCGGACCGCCCCTTCCGCGCCGCCCGCTTTTTTTATTGCCGCCCTTCCCATCTTCGGATTTTGCGCTTTTTTCGCCAGTTTTGCCTTTGTTATCCGAGTTATCTGACGCGGATTTACCCTCGGGTTTCTGGGCAAGGGCCGAAGACCATCCACCGGCACCACCAAGAGATGCAGCAAAAAATACTGCCGCCAACGCCACGGCAATTGGCGAACGAAAAATTATCCGCCTGGGTATACGGATCGCGGAACCGGCCAAACAATGCATCGCTGGGCTATATCCTCATTAAATCCCGCTTTTTGTGCAGGTTAACATTTCTCTGTAATCAACAAATTCAAATTGCGCCAGCATTCTTTTTGTCTAACCAAATTGCATAAAACAGTGCCTATCTGTCCTTGGTTGCTTGCCAACTAGTATTACACGATCCACGTCATGGAAATCCGTCGCTTGGGATTGCCCGGTGCTATTTATTGCCATAATTCAAAGACCGATTAAGGTGGTGAGCCAGTTCATGAGGGGCGGCGGTTATGACGATCATCTTTACCCATCAAAGTGCCGAGGATCACGATCCCGGGCCGGGCCATCCGGAGAGATCGGATCGGATCCGCGCGGTGATGCAGGTGCTTAATTCGGCCAATTTTGCTGATCTGGAACGCCGTGAATCGCCCGTGGCTGACATAGACCAGATCGCGCTGATACATCGTCGGGAATATATTAAGGCCGCCTTGGATGCCGTGCCGGCCGAAGGCTACGCCCGTATCGATCCGGATACGGTCCTGTCACCGGCGACCGGCGACGCCGCTCTCCGATCGGTTGGCGCGGCTATCGCCGCGGTGGATGCGGTTATGGCGGGGGAGACGACAAACG
>JAQBTY010000196.1 GCA_027624735.1 Pseudomonadota bacterium
GGAATGGGCGGCCTGGGCCAATGGGACAGCGGTGCGCGAACTGGATTATCACGACACGTACCTGGCGGCCGATTATGCCCATCCGGGAGACAATATTCCGCCGGTCCTCGCGGTGGCCCAACAGTTGGGTAAGGGCGGCAAGGATCTTCTTGCCGGGATCGTCACCGGCTATGAGATACAGATCAATCTGGTTCACGGCATTTGTCTGCATGAACACAAGATCGATCATATCGCCCATATCGGCCCGTCGGCGACGGCCGGCATCGGCACGCTGCTCGGCCTGCCGGTGGAGACCATCTATCAATCGATCCAGCAGGGACTGCACGTGACCACCACCACGCGCCAATCGCGCAAGGGGGAGATTTCGAGCTGGAAGGCGTTCGCGCCGGCCCATGCCGGCAAGCTGGCGATCGAGGCGGTCGATCGCTGCATGCGGGGCGAAGGCGCGCCGTCGCCAATCTATGAAGGGGAGGATGGCGTCATCGCCTGGATGCTGGGTGGGCCCGATTCCAGCTATGTCGTGCCGTTGCCGGAGCCGGGCGAGCCCAAGCGCGCGATCCTGGAGTCGTTCACCAAGGAGCATTCGGCGGAATATCAAAGCCAGGCGCTGATCGATCTCGCCTTCCGCATGCGGGAGGCGATCGACGATTTTGACTCCATCGACAGCATTGTCATCCATACCAGCCACCATACGCATTACGTGATCGGCACCGGCGCCGGCGATCCGCAGAAGATGGACCCCACCTCGAGCCGCGAAACGCTTGATCATTCGATCATGTATATCTTCGCCGTGGCGCTGCAGGATGGCGAGTGGCACCACATCAGGTCCTACGCACCGGAGCGGGCGCAGCGGGCGGACACGGTGCGGCTGTGGCACAAGGTGACGACGGCCGAGGATGCGGCATGGACCGCGCGGTATCACGATCCCGATCCGAAGAAGCTCGCCTTTGGCGGCCGTGTGGAAATCACCCTGAAGGATGGTCGCAAGATTATCGATGAACTTGCGCTGGCCAATGCGCATACGGGGGGCGCCCGTCCCTTTGCGCGCGCCGATTATATTCGCAAATTCGAGACCCTGACCGAGGGTTTGGTTTCAAAGGCCGAATGCAACCGCTTCCTCGATCTGGTCCAACATTTGCCTTCTTTGACGGCGCCTGAGGTCGGGTTGATGAACGTGGTTCTCGACAGCGCCGCGCTGGTGAACGGGAAGCGCGACAATAAAGGAATCTTCTGATGCTATTTGTCGAAAAGACGGCGGCGGAGAAACGGGCAGCTTTCAAGAAGGCGCTGCAGTCGGGTCCTATCTTGCGGTTCCCCGGCGCCCACGCGCCCCTGGTCGCCATGGAAATCGAACGCCAAAAGTTCGAGGGGGTCTATATTTCCGGCGCCGCCTTGTCGGCCGATCTCGGCCTTCCCGATATCGGTCTGACCACCTTGTCGGAAGTGGCGCAGCGCGGCCGCCAGATCGCGCGGGTGACGTCCCTGCCGGCGATCATCGACATCGATACCGGGTTCGGTGAACCCATGAGCGCCGCCCGCTCCATTCAGGAGCTGGAGGAGCTCGGGCTCGCGGGGTGTCATCTGGAGGATCAGGTCAATCCCAAACGGTGCGGTCATCTGGACAATAAAGCCCTGGTCAGCCGCGACGACATGGCGCGCAAGATCATGGCCGCAGCCGACGCCAAGCGGGATCCCAACTTTGTGCTGTTCGCCCGCACCGATGCGCGGGCCTCGGAAGGGATGGACGCGGCGATCGATCGGGCCAAGGCCTATGTCGATGCCGGCGCCGACGCAATCTTCCCGGAAGCCATGCAGGGCGAAAAGGAATTCGAGATTTTTCGCAAGGCGATCGATGTTCCCATGATGGCGAATATGACCGAGTTTGGCAAATCGCCGCTGCTATCGGCAAAACAGCTTGAATATCTGGGCTATAATCTGGTGATCTACCCGGTCACCACCCTGCGGCTTGCCATGGGGGCGATCCGCGAAGGTCTTGCCGAAGTGGCGAAGACCGGCACGCAGGCCGGCCTGCTGGATAGGATGCAGACCCGGGCCGAGCTGTATGAGTTGATCCGCTATGAGGATTATAATAATTACGATCAGTCAGTGTATAATTTCAAAGTTTGATTACGAATAAGCAATCTGGGGACAGTTGGGTCATGGCCATAGCACCGAAGCGTAAACCAGCGAAAGCGGCGGCAAAGCCGAAACGCGGCGCTAACGAACTTCATATTTTTAAGGGGCTCGATGGGGTGACGGTTGACGAGACCGCTATTTCCAAGGTGATGCCGGAGACCAATTCGCTCACCTACCGGGGTTATGCGGTGCAGGATCTGTGCGCGGCGTGCAGCTTCGAAGAGGTGGCTTATCTGCTGTGGAATGGCGAACTGCCCGACAAAAAGCAGCTCGCGGCCTTCAAGCGCGACGAGCGTAAACGCCGTGAACTGTCCAAGGATCATATGGCGGTGATCCGAAAATTTCCCAAATCCGCCCATCCCATGGATACCATCCGAACCTCGGTGAGCTATCTGGGCACGACGGAAGTCGCCTGGGGCGGGGAGCCGCCCGCCAATGACCGGCGCCGCGCCATGGATCTGCTGGCCAAGATCCCGACCATGATAGCGGCCGACTACCGGCTGCGGAAAGGTAAGCGCGTCATAGCGCCGCGGGGCGACCTGTCCATTTCCGAGAATTTTCTCAATATGTGCTTCGGCTCGGTCCCGCCCAGGGAGGTCGTGCGCGCCTTCGATATTTCGCTGATCCTCTACGCGGAACACAGCTTCAATGCCTCTACTTTTGCCTCACGGGTGATTACCTCGACACGGGCTGATATGTATAGCGCGGTGGTTGGCGGCATAGGGGCGCTCAAGGGCCCGCTGCATGGCGGCGCCAACGAGGCGGTCATGCATATGCTGTTGGAGATCGGCACGCCCAAAAAGGCGGAAGCCTGGTTGCGCCGCGCCTTCAAGACCAAGCGCGTGGTGATGGGGTTCGGCCATCGTGTCTACAAGTGGGGCGATTCCCGCGTGCCGACCATGCGCAACTGTCTGGAAGATCTGGCGGCGTGGAAGGGCGACCGTACCTGGATCGAGATCGAGGACGTGCTGGAAAACATCATGGTCACGGAAAAGGCCATTCATCCCAATCTCGATTATCCGGCCGGGCCCGCCTATTACCTGATGGGGTTCGATATCGATATGTACACGCCGATCTTCGTGATGAGCCGCATCACCGGCTGGACCGCGCATATCATGGAACAGGATTCGGCAAACCGGCTCATCCGGCCGCTATCGGCCTATAGCGGTGTCGCGCAACGGGACATCATTCCGGTCGCGAAACGTTAATCCGGGGGATTTATCCATGCAGACGGAGGCGCGACTGCCCGCCGGTCCCGCTTTTTCCTTATTCAAAGGCCAAACAGGCAAATTGATTCTGCGTCCCTGGTTTGACGCGGTGGCGGTACGGGCGGTAACAAACTGGTATTTGCCGTTGTCCCGCGCCTGGGCAGCTGGCGTCGCGGCGGAAGGGGATCTGGATCGCTTCGCGGCAGCGGCCGGGGCTGATCGCACAATTCCGGCCAAGTTTGGGCCGATCCTGACAGAGCTCGATATATCACGTCGGCAGCATGACGATGCCTTGACCCGTTGGGAGGAGGCTTTTTTCGCCGACGGCGACGTTGCCGAGGCGGAGTTGATTGCCAGCGCTACCGAACGGCTACGCGTGGCGACTCACTTCATGGGACTGCGGCGAAAATTTTTGTCCGCCCGACGTTTGTTTTCCCAGGTCGACTGGTCCGTCGCTACAAGCAGCGACGTCATGGCCGCGCAGGGTGCGCGTCTTCTGGATCCTAAATCCGCTTTTCCATCTCCGGCTATCCCCCCCGTACATCTTTCAAAGCTGGCATCAGGTGTGCTGGGCCGGGAAGGGTGGCTGCGCATGAAATCGCCGTCCACAGCCACGAACGACACTGCCTGGGCTCATGTTTTCTGGCCCGAAGGCGAAGTGCGCGGGACAATCGTGTCGCTGCATGGCGTGCTGATGGAACAGGACACGTGGCCGATCGCCGATCCGGTAAGTCAGATGGTTGAAGACGGATTCTGCGTTATCCGAGCTGAGGGACCCTGGCACGGAAGGCGATGCCCGGCGGGACAATATGGCGGGGAGGCCATCTTCGCCAGGGGCATCTTGGGCTTTATCGAGCTATTCGAAGCCTGGGTTGCCGAAACGGCTTTGTGGATTAACTGGGCGCGGGCGGAGATAGGGGGACCTGTCGGGCTGAGCGGCATCAGTCTTGGCGCGTTGACGGCACAGCTCGTGGTCGCCCATTGCGGTCAATGGCCGCGCGATATGCGGCCCGATGCGGCTTTGCTGATCACGACGACAGGCGATGTGATCAACGGCGCGTTGCGTGGCAGTCTTGCCAGCATGCTCAATATTCGAATTCATCTGTCAGCGGGATGGCGGGAAGATGACATTGCGTCCTGGCGTCCGCTGATTGAACCAGGCGGTAGAATTGCATTGGACCCCAGCGCCATCGTCTTGGCGCTTGGCGATGCGGACACAGTGACGCCCTATCAGGGCGGCAAGGCGCTCGCCGCCCAGTGGGGCGTTTCAGCGGAGAATCTGCTGGTCAAGCATCAGGGGCATTTTTCGGCGGCGTTGGGGCTCTATCAGGATCGTGCCCCGCTCAATCGTCTGGCACGAATCCTGACGCCCTGAAGGAAGGCTTGGAACTTTATTTAGCGGCGGCGGTTTCTTTTCGGATCATTGCCTCGCGGCGGACGATATAGGCGCAGGAGCCCATGATGACGGTCGCGCCGATGAAGGTCCAGATATCGGGCAGCTCGTTAAACACGATATACCCCAGCAGTCCGGCGATCACGATCCTCGTATAATCGAATGGCGCGATGACCGTCATCTCACCCGCGCCATAGGCGCGTGTGAGAAAATATTGTCCGCTGGAGCCAAATATACCAAGCAGGACAAGCCAGCCCCATTCTGTCGATGTCGGCATTTGCAAAAAGAAGAGCGCCGGTAAACCGAGCAATACGGTCCCACTCAGCAGAAAATAGAATACGATGCGTTCGGTGGAATCGGTTCGCGTCAAACTTTTCATGGTGGTGATGGCGCCGGTCGCCAGGACGGCGGCGAGCAGGGCGACAAGGGCCGCGGGCTCTATTCCCGCCTGTGGTTTGACCATGATCAGCACGCCGACAAAACCGGCGGCGGTCGCGATGGACCGGCGTAACCTGACCCGTTCCCCTAAAAACAGGGCCGCGAACAAAATGGTCCAGAGCGGGATGGTGAAGGTCAGCACGGTCGCGTCGGCAAGACGCATGTGGTGTACGGCATAGATGCCCGCGATGAGCGACGTTGCACCAAAAAATCCGCGCCAGAAATGGGCCGCCGGGCGCTCGGTCTTGAGCGCGCCGATACCGTTATTGATCAGCCACGGCAGGTAGAACAGCAGGCTCATGAAAAAACGCCCCAGCCCGACCTCAAGTATGGGCAGGGTCGTCATGAGATGTTTGGCGACGGCGAACATGCCCGTGAGAGCCGTCACCGCAAGCAGCATCCACAACACGCCGATAACATTGGGCGTCAACAAATTCGGTCGCGCCGCGGCCAGGTTGGTCATGAAAGGCGTCCGTGAAGAGGGAAGAAAGGCGGCGACAATTGGGCGGCATTGACCCTGCGCCGGACCCTACCTGCGGACCCCGTGCGGTTCAAGCGACATTACGGCCACGCTCTGGCCATAAGCGCGCGCTGCGTCCGCCACAGGATCAGAACGAAAATCCCGATATTAAGAAAATTCCACGCGATGCCGTTGATAAAGGCCGATCGGTAGGAGCCGGTCAGGTCGAAGATCCAGCCCGACAGCCAACCGCCCAACGCCATGCCCAAGATCGTGGCCATGATGACCAACCCGATCCGCCGACCGGCTTCCGCGGCGGGCAGATATTCGCGGATGATGATGGCGTAGCACGGGATGATGCCGCCCTGGGCGAGGCCAAACATGAAAGACAGGACGTATAGCGACATCAGCCCGTCGAAGGGCAGAAAAAACACCAGCGCGAGGCATTGCAAAACCGATCCGAGCAAGGCCGTACGCACGCCGCCGACATAATCGGCAAGGAAGCCCGACGCGAGGCGGCTGATGATGCCGGCGCCCAGCATCAGCGACAGCATTTCCGCGCCACGCGCCACGCCAAAGCCGAGATCGGCGCAATAGGCGACAATGTGCACCTGCGGCATGGCCATGGCGACGCAGCAGGCGACACCGGCGATGGAGAGCAGCATCTGAAATGCCTTGGGAGAAACATCGATGAAATACCGCGGTGTTTCTATCGGGACGGTGCCGGTCGATCCATGCCGATTTTCCGCCGGAGACGCCTTGCGTAGCAGAAGGGCGAGCGGCACCATGGTCACGACGCAAAAAATACCAAGACCCGTATAGGTGGCGCGCCAGCCCTCGGTGGCGATGAAGCCCTGCGTTACGCTCGGCCACAGGGCGCCGGCGATATAGTTGCCGCTGGCGGCAACAGCGACGGCGATACCCCGCCGCCGATCGAACCAGTGGGATATGTTGGCGATCAGCGGCCCGAAAGTGATGGAAACACCGGTCCCGATAAACACGCCATGAATGATCGCGAACTGCCAGATCGACGTGCTGTACGCGGCTCCGATAAAACCGGCGCCCAGCGCGAACGACGCGGCGACCGCCGGTATGGTAATGCCAAACCGGTCCACATAACGCCCGCCAACGACGTTGCCGAGAGCAAACCCGAAAGTCATCAGGGTAAAGGGAAGGGTTGCGCCCGCCCGGCTGGTGCCGAATTCCGCCTGCACGGTGGGGAGGATCACCACGACAATCCACATGCCGGCGCAGCCGATTGTGGCCAGCATGACCGATACCAGAAGTCGGAACCACGCCTCCCGCCCGTCGATGGGGTTTGCGGGCGGAGCAGAGATCGGACTAGGCCGCGCGTGCGCGTCCGATTGTGATGTGGCCATGGTGGAGGTTCCCGGGAAGATCGAAGCAGCAATAGCATTTCACAGGCCGTGCAACAATCAAGGACAAGTTGGTGAGGCGGCTTGTTCGTATTCCGCCGGATCGAAACGACCCGCCTCTTGCAGCACCGAACCTATGCGTCCGGCCCGGGCCGAAATCGTCTCCCGGCGGCTTTGAACGTCCGCCAACTCGGTGCGTAGAGCCCGGCCGGCGGCTTCGTCCACAAACGCGTTGAGCTGATCGACGCCCTGCTGTTACACCCCCCGAAAATGAAGCGTATCGCTTCTGTCCTGAAAGGTCTGGCCGATGAAGTCGAGATCGAGGTCGAGCCGCGCGGCGATGCGTCAGACTCGCTGTCGCCTAACAGATCAACTCGCCACAATCCCGCATATTTCCTGCGACAAATTCGAGCGTTACGCCTTCGATCAGCACCAGACTGTAAATTGTTGCATTCATGACGATTAATTCCCGATGCCAGCGCCCCAGGAGCAATCTCCCGATTCCGAGAAGAATAATCGTTGCAACAAGCGCGACGCTCGCCATCATTATGTATATCAGTACCGCAGTGTCATATCCCATTGCTATCGGGAGCCCCCCCCCTTTGCCATTCCCATCACAACATCCATCATCACGTATACCGGTGGTAATCCCGCCGACGCCTGTGCGACGATGCCCGTCCATTTACGCATATTGCCAAATGTTAGTAGGGAAGCGACATTCATCGTAATCCACGGTCGAACAGTTGTTTCGCCAACGACTTCCGGCGTTCCGTTCCTGCCGGGGTTACGTCGGAATAATAAAAGTGTCCTCGATATGTATCTGTAAAGGTAGCCCTAAAATCCAGCCCTAATTTTGGCAGACTTTTCAATAACTCACCCATCGACATTCCGGCACGGATGTCATCACCCTTGTCCGCGAGGTCAATGACGACGACCTTTCCGATATTGGGATTCCGTCGAAGTTTATCGAGAAATTCGGGCGAAACATGAGTCGCCAAGAGAACCAGGTGATCGACTTTGCCTCCTTGGTCGGCATAGTCCGCTGCAGCCTGTGCGGCCTGCAAGCCTCCGTATGAGTAACCGACCAAGTTGAATTGTTCTCCGATGGTTCCAAACCCGGAATGATCGGATTTCTCATCATCTTTTTTACGTTCGGTAAGAACCTCGGCGGCTTATCCCGTTGACTCAGGTGGCGCTAGATGTAGTGTTTGCGCGACCGGCTT
>JAQBTY010000197.1 GCA_027624735.1 Pseudomonadota bacterium
CCAGCGTCAGGGCGCGGCCCAGCCCGCGCGGCCCGCCGGTAACGATACAAACTTTTCCGGTTATCGATGCATCAGCCATTTTTCTTCTCCCCCCAAAATTTAAACAAGACCATACCCGCCAGCATTGAAATTACAAAGGCGATGATGGGCCATAGTCCCGTGCCAAGCGCTGCGATGGCAGGTCCGGGGCAAAAGCCCGACAGCCCCCACCCAAGACCGAAAACCGCGCCGCCGAGTATGAGCCTGCCATCGATGCCCTGTGCCGTCGGTATCTGGAACGCACCGCCCATCAGCGGGGCGGCGCCCTGCCGTCGCGCCAGCGCAAACGCCGGTATTGTCACCGCCAGCGCGCCGATCATGACAAAGGCGAGCGTCGGGTCCCATCGGCCGGCCACGTCCAGAAAACCGAGGACCCGGGCCGGGTCGATCATTTCCGAAACCGCGAGGCCCGCGCCAAACAGCGTGCCGATAAACAGCGATGCGAGCAGCTGTGCCATGCCCGCTATGCTCCGATCACATGGCGGGTCACGAACACCGTCACCATCGCGGTAAGGAAGAAGGTCGCGGTCGCGGCGATCGAGCGTCTTGATCCGCGCGCCAGGCCGCAAACGCCGTGGCCGCTTGTGCAGCCCCGGCCGAGGCGTGTTCCGAAGCCGACCAGCAGCCCCGCCAGGACGAGCACCGGAACGGATGCCTGTGGCGTGATGGAAACCTCCGTTCCCGCGACAACGCCGACCGCTAGCGGACCCAGGACAAGCCCGGCGAGGAAGCTCAGCCGCCAACCCAGCTCTTTCGCCTCGGTCGTAAAGACGCCGCCAAGAATGCCGCTGATGCCGGCGACGCGGCCGGTGACAAACAGGAATAGCGCCGCGGCGGCGCCAATCATCGCACCGCCGACAAAACCGGAAAAGATCGAAAACTCGGCCATGATTATATTTCCTGTGATTCGCGGAGAAATTGTCGCGGTTCGCTTGTTATGGCGCCGGGATGCCGGCTCGTTTGACTGTCTGTATCGTCCGCCAGATCTTCTCCGGTGTCGCGGGCATGTCGATATGGTCCACCCCGAGCGGTTTCAGCGCATCGACCACCGCGTTGATGGTGGCGGGAAGGGCGCCGGTGGGGCCCGATTCGCCGCCGCCCTTGGCGCCGATAAGGTTTGACGCGGTCGGTATGGGGACGCTGATGATCTCGAAATTGCAGATATCGCTGGCGCGCGGCATGCAGTAATCCATGAACGAGCCGGTGATCAGTTGGCCGCTGTCCGGATCGAACACGATATCTTCCATCAGCGCCTGTCCGACGCCCTGCAGGATTCCGCCATGCATCTGCGCCTTCAGCAGCAGCGGGTTGATCACGGTGCCGACGTCATCGATGCAGACAAATTTTACGATGTCGGTGGTGCCGGTGTCGGGATCGATCTCCAGTTCGCAGATCTGCACGCCAGTGGGCCAGTTCCAGTATTGCGGCGTAAAGACGCCTGTTTCGTCCAGGCCCGGTTCGATATCGGGCGGCAGGGCGGTGGCCTTGTAGGCCGTTTTCGCCACGTCAACGAGGGTGATCGTCCGGTCGGTGCCGGCGACCGTGAACCGGCCGTCGCCGAATTCCATGTCGGCCTCGGATGCTTCCAGCATGTGGGCGGCGATCCGGGTTGCCTTGGCGATGATTTTTTCGCACGCCAGCGCCGCCGCCGATCCGCCGATCGCGGTCGACCGCGAATTGAAGGTGCCGCGGCCATAGGTGACCAGATCGGTGTCGCCCTGCACATAGCGGATGGTCGAGGGGTCGAGCCCGAGCCGGTCGCAGACGATCTGCTTGAAGATGGTCTCGTGGCCCTGGCCATGGCTGATGGTGCCCATAAGCAAGGTCACGGTGCCCGACGGGTCGAACCGGATATCGCAGGATTCGAGATTGGGTGAGGAGGTTTTCTTGACCGTGTTGGAGAGCCCGAGACCGCGCAGCCTGCCGCGCCCGGCGGCCTCGGCACGGCGGGTCTCGAACCCGGCGTAATCGACGGCTTCCAGCGCCTTTTCCATATTGCCGGGGAAATCGCCGCAATCGTAGATGTAGCCCAGCGCGTTGGTCCACGGCATCTGGTCCGGGGTGACACAGTTTCTGCGCCTGATCTCCACAGGGTCCATATCGAGCGCCCGCGCCGCGATATCGACCAGGCGCTCGCCGATATAGGCGGCTTCCGGCGCGCCGGCGCCGCGATAGGGGTTGGTGGGATTGCAATTCGTGAAGACGCCGTTGATTTCGACATACGCCGCGGGCGTCCGGTAGACCCCCGCCAGGGTGCCGAGATTGCCGACCGGCGGGCGCGGACCGCGGATCGCCAGATAGGCGCCCATTGCGGCATAGGTCTTGATCTTCAGACCCAGGAAAATGCCGTCATTGGAGAGCGCCAGTGACAACTCGCTCAGATTATCGCGCGCATGATCGTCGGACATGAAGCCTTCGGAGCGGTCGCAAATCCATTTGACGGGCCGGTCGACGAGCCGGGACGCCCACAGCACCAGCAGCAGTTCGGGGTAGGTGCCGCCCCGCATGCCGAAGCTGCCGCCCACATCGCCGGGAACTATCCGGACCCGGGTTTCGGGGATGCCGAAGATCTCCCGGGCGATTTGATGGCGCACCGGGTGCGGATTCTGCAGACCGGTGTAAAGAGTATAGCGGCCCGTATGCGGGTCGTAATCGCCGAGACAGCCACGCGGTTCCATGGTCACCGCGGTGACCCGATTGACCACCAGTTTTTTGGTGACGATGTGATCGGCGCCTTTGAAGGCCGCTTCGACGGCGGCCAGATCGCCTTCCGCGTGGGTGAAGCAGAAATTATCCGGGTTTTCGGGCCATACCGGTTCCGCGCCGGGCGCGATGGCGTCGGCGATCGAGGTGATGGCCGGCAGGGGGGCGTAGTCGACATCGATCAATTCGGCCGCATCGCGTGCCTGCAGCCGGGTTTCCGCGACGACAAAAGCCACATAATCGCCCACCAGCCGAACCCGATCGGTGACCAGCGCGCCGCGATAGGGCTGGAACATGGGGCTGCCATCGGCCTTCTTGCGATTTTCCTCGCACGGCAGGGTGCCGTAGTTTTCCGCCGCCCAGTCCGCGCCGGTCAGGACCGCGATGACGCCCGGCGCCTGTCTGGCCGCGGAAATATCCAGCGAGACGATTTTGGCGTGGGCATGGGGCGAGCGCAGCACATGGCCCCACGCCTGATGGCGTAAATTCACATCGTCGAGAAATTCGCCGCCACCGGTCAGGAGGCGCGGATCTTCCTCACGCAGGACCGACTGTCCAATTGCAAACTCACCCATCTATTACGTCTCCCATCCGGTTCGGCTCCGGCGCTCGGTTGTTCTGGCTTTCCCCTTACGCCAAAGCGATGATATCGAATGGCGTCCCCAGCAACAACGGGCCAACAAGGGCGGGCGGGATTTGCCCTCCCTTTCAATCGGTTCTGTGCTATGACGCGGCTTCTGTGAAATTCTTGAATTATTACGGGATGGGGATCGATGCACCGCACGCTCTTCGGTCTGGTCATTGTTTTTCTGTTTGGCTTTGGCTCGGCCGCCGGCGCGCAAGCGCCTCAGAAAGCGCCGAACCCGGCGCAAATGAAAGCCGCTGCCCATGTCGCAGCGCAGGCAGTTTCGAATGAGGCGGATCTGCGTGATCTTATCAAGACACTCGAATCCGACACGGCGCGCAAAAAACTGATTGCCCAGCTTAACGCCCTGATGGCCGCGAAAAAGAGCACAGTGCCAAAGGCACCGGACAGGACCATCGGGACCCGGATCCTCGATCTGGTGTCGCTCCGGATCGATTCCATCAGCGCGGAATTCGTCGCCGGCAGCCGCGCCATCATGGATGTGCCTAACGTCTATGACTGGGCCGTCCGGCAGCTGTCCGACGCGGCGCAGCGCGCCCGGTGGCTCGAAATTTCCTGGAAAATAGCGTTGGCCCTGGTAATCGGGCTCGCCGGCGAGTGGGTGGTGCGGCTGCTGCTGGCGCGGCCGCGAAAGACGCTTGAGATGCGCCAGGCGGATTCCCCGGTGGTGAAACTCGTCAGCCTGCTTGGGCGCACCGTGCTCGACGTCATTCCCATCGCCGGTTTTCTGGGGGCAAGCTACGCCACCTTGACGCTCGTCGCGCCCGGGGAACAGGCCCGGCTGGTGGCGTTCGCCTTGATCAACGCCAACGTGCTGATCCGCATCGTGCTGGCCTTCGCCCGGCTTGTTCTTGCCCCGGCGGCGCCCAATCTGCGCATGGTGAAGCTGCGCGATGAAGACGCCAATTATCTGTTTATCTGGTGTCACCGCTTCGCCGATGTGGTGATCTACGGGTACTTTTTCATCATCGCCTTCGGTTTTCTCGGGTTGCCGGAAAGCGGAGGGGATTTGCTGTTCAAGACCCTCGGGTTGATCGGCGCCATGATGCTCATCGTGCTTACGCTGCAGAACCGCGCCAATGTCGCGGCCTGGCTGCGCGGCGAGGACCGCGCCGGCATGGCCCTGCGGTCGCTGCGGGCGCGCGCCGCCGACATCTGGCATGTGGCTGTTATCCTCTATGTCATCGTCATGTATGGCGCCTGGGGTCTGGCCCAAGAGGAAGGATTCCGGTTTGTTCTGCAGGCAGGAATCCTGTCGGTGGTGATTATCGCCGTCGCCTGGTTCGTCGCCAGCGGCCTGCGGCGACTTGCCCGCAATGTTTTTGCCCTGCGTGATGGCATCAAACAGCGCTACCCGTCGCTAGAGGCGCGCGCCAACCGCTATCTGCCGATCCTAGAAAACGGCATTGCACTGGTCATTGGGCTGATCGCGGTCTTTACCCTGCTGGAAGCGTGGGGCATCGATTCATCGGCCTGGCTCGCGACGCCGCTCGGCCAGCGCGTGACCTCGAGCGTGATCACCATTGCCCTGCTGCTGGTGGTGACGGTGGTCATCCTTGAAATATCGAGCGCTGCGATCGAGCGCTACCTGTCCCGGGATGGGGCGGAAGTCAGTGCGCGGGCGAAGACGCTGCTGCCGCTGTTGCGGACCGTTCTGCTGGTTGTTCTTGTGACCATGTTCATTCTCGTCGCCCTGTCCGAGCTGGGGCTCAATATCGCGCCGCTGCTGGCCGGCGCCGGCGTTGTCGGGCTGGCCATCGGGTTTGGCGCGCAGACGCTGGTCAAAGACATCATCACCGGCATGTTCATCCTCATGGAGGATCAGCTGGCGGTAGGCGATGTGGTCAAGGTGGGCACCCACGCCGGCGTGGTCGAACGGCTGAGCCTGCGCACCATCCGGCTGCGCGATCTCGCGGGGACGGTTCATGTGGTTCCGTTCAGCGACGTCTCGACGCTGGAAAACATGACCAAGGATTTCTCGCGCTATGTGTTCGAGGTCGGCGTCGCCTATCGCGAGGACACCGACGAGGTGGTCGCCGTCCTCAACCGGATCGGCGAGGAGTTGCTGCAGGACGAAGCGTACCGGGATCTTATCGTTCAGCCGCTCGAAGTGCTGGGCGTCGACAGTTTTGGCGACAACGCGGTTATCATCAAGGCGCGCATCACCACCAAGCCGGTCAAGCAATGGCAGGTCGGTCGCGAATTTAACCGCCGTATGAAGAAACGTTTCGATGAGTTGGGCATCGAAATTCCGTTCCCGCACCGGACGATTTACTTCGGCGAAGACAAATCGGGCGAAGCGCCCATTGCCCGCATCGCCATGGTCGACAAGAACCGGGATCAATCGCCCGCGACACAAACAGCCCAACGGGATACCGCCGGGGTCAGGGGAAGCGTCACCGCGACGCCCGATACCGGTGGCGCCGGCATGCCGGATGGCGATTAAGATCAACGTCCCTTGCTATAAACGCCAATCGGTGCATTGACAGGGGGAGTGCGGCCTTCTTATTGTCCGCTTTTTCACGGCGGCAAATGAATGGCGCCGAAAAATCCCGGAGAACTGCCGTGATTTCAGAAGTTATGCCGAGCTATGGGCGCGTCGATATTTCCTTTGACCGGGGCGACGGTGCGTATCTGTTCACCAGCGATGGCAAGCGCTATCTCGACTTCGCCTCGGGCGTCGCGGTGACCGCGCTTGGCCACAACCACCCGCACCTTGTCGAGGCGCTGACCAAACAGGCCGCTAAATTGTGGCATTGTTCCAACCTGTTCCGCATTCCGGAACAGGAGAGACTGGCCCATCGTCTGGTGTCCCATTCCTTTGCCGATACGGCCTTTTTCTGCAATTCGGGCGCCGAAGCGGTGGAAGCCGGGCTCAAGCTGGTCAGAAAATTCCAGCATGATACCGGCAATACGGAGCGCTACCGGATGGTGACTTTTGACGGCAGCTTCCATGGCCGCACCCTCAGCACCATCTCGGCCGGCGCCAATGCCGCCCATCAGGCGGGTTTTGGACCGATGGTCGAGGCGTTCGATCATGTGCCCTTCGGCAATTTGAACGAGGTACGCAACGCCATTACGCCCCAGACCGCCGGGATTCTGGTCGAGGCGGTGCAGGGCGAAGGCGGCATCCGGCCTGGCGACGTCGCCTTCCTGAAAGGTCTGCGCGAGGCTTGCGACGAATTCGGGCTGTTGCTGTTTTTTGACGAGGTTCAAACCGGCATGGGGCGGACCGGCCATCTGTTCGGCTATGAATGGGCCGGCGTGACGCCCGATGTGATCGCCCTCGCCAAGGGGCTTGGCGGCGGCTTTCCGGTCGGCGCGTGCCTGGCGACGGAACGCGCCGCAATCGGCATCACGCCGGGAACCCATGGCAGCACGTTCGGCGGCAATCCGTTGGCCATGGCGGTCGCCAATGCAGTGCTCGATGTATTGCTGGAGGACGATTTTCTGGCCAAGGTGCGGACCACTGGCAATAAATTAATGCGCCAGCTGGAAGGCGTGGCCGAACAATGGCCGCAAGTCATCGAGTCGGTTCGTGGTGTCGGCCTGATGATCGGGCTAAAATGCGCCGTGCCGGCCGGTGGCTTGGTGACTGCCTGCCGTGAGGCGGGCCTGTTGACCGTTCCCGCGGGCGACAATGTTTGCCGTCTGCTGCCGCCGCTGATCATAGGGGATTCCCATGTGGCGGAAGCGGTCGAAATGGTCGGAAATGCCTGCAAGTCACTGGCGTCATGAGCAAGCCCACCCATTTTCTCGATCTCGATACGATCGATGCGAAGGAACTGAGGCGTATCCTTGATCTTGCGCAAGCCTTCAAGCGCGGTGAGGGCGCCGCCGCGCCGTTGGCGGGCAAGACTCTGGCGATGATCTTCGAAAAACCGTCGACCCGCACACGGGTGTCGTTCGAGGTCGCCATTAATCAGCTTGGCGGCCACGCTGTGGTTCTCAGCCAGACCGAATTGCAGATCGGCCGCGGCGAGACCATCGGCGACACCGCGCGGGTTCTGTCGCGCTATGTGGACGGGGTGATGATGCGCACCAATTTGCATGAAAAGCTGGTCGATTTCGCCAATTCCGGTACCATCCCGGTGATTAACGGCCTGACCGACCGGTCGCATCCCTGCCAGCTCATGGCCGACGTGATGACCTATGAAGAACATCGCGGTCCCATCAAAGGCGCCAAGGTGGCGTGGTGCGGTGACGGCAACAATATGGCCATTACCTGGATTCAGGCGGCAGTAAAGTTCGGTTTCGAACTCCGCCTCGCCTGTCCCAAGGAATTGGCGCCGCCCCGCGGCGATATTGACTGGGCGCGGAACCATGGCGCCGCCATTGTGGAACTGGATGATCCCTATGAAGCGGTCAGGGGCGCCGATTGCGTGGTGACCGACACCTGGGTGTCGATGGGCGATCAGGCGAGCGAAAGCCGGACCCGTCTGCTGACCCCCTATCGGGTTGATCAGACCCTCATGGACCGCGCGCCCGATGCCATTTTCATGCACTGCCTGCCGGCCCATCGGGGCGAGGAAGTCTCCGCCGATGTGCTCGACGGCCCGCAATCGGTGGTTTGGGACGAAGCTGAAAACCGGCTTCATGCGCAAAAGGGTATCCTGATCCATTGTATGGGCTGATGGATCTATCCATGAACGCACCAGTTCCCGACAATCAGCTTCAGCCCTTTCAGATTGAATCCATGGCGGTGCAGGGCCGATTGGTTCGGCTCGGCGATGCCGTGCAGGCGGTCGTCTGCGCCCATGATTATCCTGCTGATGTCGCGCGGGTGCTTGGCGAAGCGCAGG